>DATIOJ010000019.1:0-2037 GCA_035473355.1 Candidatus Limnocylindrales bacterium | reverse complement strand
GCTCCGACATCGCAGCGGGATCGTGTACCTCAGTCGAGCAAAGGAGGTGAACCCGATGCGAAGACCCCGAGCCCCGGACTAGCGACGCTGGGCACTCGGAGCAGTGACGCAGGCACGGACAAACGAATACGTGGAATCAGCGAACGGACGGCCCGGCTGCGCGACGCGGCCGGGCCGGCGTGCGTCCGGGACCTGCCGCCGTGCGTCCGGGAGGACCTGCCGCCGCGCGTCCCGGGACCTGCCGCCGCGCGTGGGACCGGTCATGTCGGTAGAAGTGGTGTAGCGAGCGCCGCGTAGTGGTTCCGACCACCGTGGCGTCCAAGCTCGTCGGTCTGTTCCCGCAGTCCGATGAGAAGGAGCACCACGATGGCCGAAGATCGAAGGATGACCGCTGCCGATGTCGCTGCCCAGGTGATGGCTGGCGAGCACGGGGATTTTGTGCGTGATGCGGTCGCGCTGGTCGCGCGCGAGCTGATGGAGGCGGAGGTCACGCTTGAGGTCGGCGCCGAGCTCGGGGAGGTGTCTGAGACGCGCGTGACGCATCGCAATGGGTATCGCCCGAGGGCGTGGGAGACGCGGGTGGGCGAGATCGAGCTGTTGATCCCGCGCAAGCGTCAGGGCCCGGCGTACTTCCCGTCGTTCTTGGAGCCGCGCCGGCGTTCTGAGCAAGCGATCGTGGCGGTTGTGCTGGAGGCGTATGTCAACGGCGTCTCGACCCGGAAGGTCGATCGGCTGGTGGAGCAGCTGGGGATCGGGGGGATGACCAAGGACCGCGTCTCGGCTTTGTGCCGGGCGTTGGATGAGCAGGTCGAGGTGTTTCGCCAGCGTCCGTTGGAGGGCGCCTATCCGTATCTGTGGCTTGACGCCAAGCACGTCAAGGTCCGCTCTGGCGGGCACGTGCGCTCCAAGGCGTTGGTGGTCGCTTATGCGGTGCACGAGACCGGGGTGCGCGAAGTGATCGGCCTGGACATCGGCGAGGTCGAGTCCGGCGGCTTCTGGATCGAGTTCGTGCGCTCCCTCAGGGCACGAGGCCTTGACGGTGTCCAGCTGGCTGTCTCCGACCATCACGAGGGGCTCAAGCACGCGATCGCGCAAGTGCTGGCCTGCCCCTGGCAGCGGTGCACCGTGCACTTCGTGCGCAACATGCACGCCCACTGCCGCCGCCACCAGCGCGGACTGGTCTCAGCCGCCCTTAGAGAAGTGTTCAACGCCGAGGACCACGACCAGGCGCGCGAGCGCGTCGGGCACGTGATCGAGCGTCTGCAGCCACTGGCGCCGAAGGTCTGCCAGTTGCTCGAGGACGCCGAGGAGGACCTGATCGCGTTTTATCGCTTCCCGCGCGAGCACTGGACCAAGCTCAGAAGCACCAACCCGCTCGAACGCGTCAACAAAGAGATCGGCCGCCGCACCGACGTCGTCGGGATCTTCCCCAACGACGCCTCGGCGATCCGGCTCGTCGGCGCGTTGCTGATCGAGCAAAACGACGAGTGGATCGTCGCTCGCCGCTACCTCTCCGTCGAGTCCATGACCCAGATCCTCGACGCTGGGCGGTTCGAGGAAAGCTCGCTCGAACAACAACTACAAAAGGAGGTCGCCACCCTCAACGCCGCCTGAGCGATGAACGCCCCAACGACGAGCTGGCGTTACACCACATCACACGACTTGACTCGGGAAAGTCTGACCCGATCGATGCCAGGGTGGTCGCGCTGGCCGCGATCCGCGAGGGCGTGGAGACCCTGCCGGTGGCGTTTTTGGACGCGCAGGCCCATGAGATCCGAGTGCTCTGCGATTACCGCGATCAGCTGATGCACGAACGCAACCGGCTGATCAACCGGCTGCGCTGGCATCTGGTCAGGATCGCCCCAGAGATCGAGGCGCAGCTCGGGCCGGCCGCGCTGAAGGGCCCGCGGATCCGCGCTCGGCTTGCTCGTCAGCTCGGCCAGCTGCCAGCCACGCCTGAGCTGCGCGTCGCCAAGGCGCAACTACGGCGCATCAACGAGATCACCAAAGAGCAGCTCGAGTTGTTCGCCGAGCTCA
>DATIOJ010000018.1:0-15581 GCA_035473355.1 Candidatus Limnocylindrales bacterium | reverse complement strand
CGAGACCGAACCCGCAGGACATCGCAGCAGCCACCCAGGGACGTGCTGATCCGGCTCAACCAGATCATGCGCGGATGGGCTAACCACTTCCGGCACGCAGTCTGCACGCCCTGCAGGTGCGCTTCTCGACCAGAGGCGAGGGTGGGGCCGTGGACGCCGACCAGGTCCTGCTCGCGGTCGGCCGAGTCCCTTACACAGACGGCCTCGACGCAGAGAAGGCGGGCGTGAAGCTCGATCGATCCCGGGTCGTCGTCGACGAACACCTGCACACCGACGCCGACGGCATCTGGGCGATCGGCGACGTGATCGGCGGCATCATGCTCGCGCACGTCGCGTCCTACGAAGGCGTCTGCACCGTCGAGAACATCGCCGGGCATGGCAATCGCGTGCCGGACTACCACGCCGTGCCGAACTGCGTCTACACCGACCCCGAGATCGCCCACGTCGGACTGGGTGAGAAAGAGGCGAAGGAAAAAGGCATAGCGATCAAGGTCGGGAAGTTCCCCTTCGTCGCCGCCGGCCGGGCCCTGACCCTGGGACAGACCGAGGGGTTCGCCAAGGTCATCGCGGACGCCCAGTCGGGCAAGCTGCTCGGCGCGCACATCATCGGTCCGCGCGCCACCGACCTCATCGCCGAGGCGACCCTCGCGATCCAGAACGGGCTGACCCTGGAACAGATCGACCTGACCATCCACGCCCACCCGACGCTGCCGGAATCGCTCATGGAAGCCGCCCTGGCGGCGCAGGGCCGGGCCATCCACATCACGAATCGCCGAGCGACCTCCAGTCCCCCCACCCAGGCCGCAGGTCTGACCACCCCAGCAAGTGGGGAGGTAAGAATAGAGAAGGAAATGACATCGACGATCAAGCCCTCCTCCCCACCGCCCACACCCATTGCGATCAACCCGAAGGCCCTGGAGCTGAACAAGAACAACCGCGACTTCCTCCTCGCGCTGCACCGCGAGATGCAGCTGATCCGGCGTTTCGAGGAGCGCGCCCAGGAGCAGTACACCAAGGCGAAGATCGGCGGCTACTGCCACCTCAACATCGGTGAGGAGGCGACGGTTGTCGGAGGGATTCTGGCCCTCAAGCCGAACGACTGGATCTTCACCAGCTACCGCGAGCACGGCCACGCCATCGCGCGAGGCATCGAACCGAAGGCCGTCATGGCCGAGCTGTTCGGCAAGGAGACGGGAACGTCGCACGGCCGGGGCGGCTCGATGCACCTCGTCGACGTGAGCAAGCGCTTCATGGGCGGCTACGGCATCGTCGGCGGCCACCTGCCGCTGGCCGTCGGCGGCGCGTGGGCGGTCAAGTACCAGAAGCAGAAGGACGTCGTGTTCTGCATGTTCGGTGATGGCGCGACCAACATCGGTGCGTTCCACGAGTCGCTCAACATGGCCAAGGTCTTCGACCTGCCTGTCGTGTGGTTCTGCGTCAACAACCGGTACGGCATGGGCACACCGGTAGAAAAGGCGTCAGCGGTCGCCGACATCTACAAGAAGGCCTGCGCGTACGACATGGAGTCGATCCAGATCGACGGCATGGACCTTCGCGAGGTGCTGCTGCGGACCAGCGAGATCGTCGAGAAGACGCGCGCCGACTCCGTGCCGCGCTTCATCGAGTCGCTCTGCTATCGCTTCCGCGGCCACTCGGTCGTCGACCCTGACAAGTACCGCTCCAATGAGGACAAGGAGAAGTGGCGCAAGGCGGATCCGATCGTTGCCTTCGAGCACGAGCTGGAAAAGAGCGGCCTGGCGGACGAGGAGTACTTCAAGAAGGTCCGGCAGGAGGTCGAAGCCGAGGTCCGCGACGCCATCCAGTTCGCCGACGACAGCCCCGACCCCAACGTCGACGACCTCTACAAGTACACATACGCCGGCGAGTGGGCCGACCGGCCCGAGCTCCGGGCGCAGCGAGTCTGATGGCCACCGCGGTCAAGGTCGAGGAGAAGCTCTTGCGCGTTGCTCTGCGCGAGGCCCTCGACGAAGAGATGGACCGAGACCCGTCGATCTTCCTCATCGGCGAGGACATAGGGAAGTTCGGGGGCGCCTATCGCGTGACGGACGGCCTGCTCGACAAGTTCGGCCCTCAGCGCGTCGTCGATGCGCCTATAGCGGAAGAGGTCATCGTCGGCACCGCCATCGGCGCGGCGATGCTAGGGCTGCGACCGGTGGTCGAGATGATGACGATCAACTTTTCGCTGATCGCCTACGACCAGATCGTCAACAACGCGGCCAAGATCCGCTACATGCTCGGTGGCGAGGTGAAGGTCCCGATGGTCATCCGAATGCCTGGGGGTGCCGGTCACCAGCTCTCGGCGCAGCACTCGCACAGCTTCGAGGTCCTGTACGGATTGATCCCGGGCCTTCTCGTCGTCGCGCCGACCACGCCCGCCGATGCCAAGGGAATGCTCAAATCCGCGATCCGCTCCGACAACCCGGTGATGTTCCTCGAGTCGCTCAGCCTCTACAACGTCAAGGGCGAGGTGCCGACGGGCGACTACACGACGCCTCTCGGCAAGGCTGCAGTCCGCCACAACGGCTCGGACGTGACTATCGTCGGCGTCTCGAGGATGGCGGTGCTCGCCAACGAGGCGGCCAAGCAGCTCGAGGAGGAGGACATCGACGCCGAGGTCATCGACCTCCGCTCGATCCGGCCCATCGACTGGCAGCCGGTCATCGACTCGGTACGCAAGACGAGCCGCTGCGTCGTCGTCGAGGAAGGCTGGGCTACGTACGGCGTTACCGCCGAGCTGGCGGCGGGCGTCCAGGAACGCTGCTTCGACTATCTCGATGCGCCGGTGCGCCGCTTGGGTGGCGCGCAGGTGCCGATGCCGTACGCACTGGAGCTCGAGAAGGCGTCGATCCCGAACGCCGAGGACATCAAGCGACTGGTGCGAGTCACGGTGGGGCGCAAACCAGATGCCTGACATAAACATGCCGAAGCTCTCCGACACGATGGAGGAGGGCACGATCATCGAGTGGAAGAAGAAAAGTGGAGACCAGGTGAAGACCGGCGAGGTGCTGGCCGAGGTCGAGTCGGACAAGGCGACGTTTGACCTCGAGGCGGAGTCGGACGGCGTCCTGCAGATCCTCGTCGACCAGGGAGTGCCGGCCAAGATCGGCGCCCCCATCGCCCGCATCGGCGACGCCGGATCTGCGGCTCCAGCTCCGCAGCCTAAGGCCAGGCCCAAAGCGCCCGAGGCGCCCGAAGCGCCCGCGCCGGCGAGCGCTCCTCCACCCGCCCCTCCGACGGCTTCGCCGTCACCTCCCCGTGAACCGGGGGAACCGCCTGCGCAGGTCACCCCATCCCCGCGCCCCACAAATGGGAAAGATGGGCAGCAGGATGGCCGCGAGGTCAGGGCGTCGCCTCTCGCGAGGAGGCTCGCTACAGAGATGGGCGTCGACCTCGCGTCGCTCAAAGGCACCGGGCCCGAAGGCCGAATCGTCAAAGAGGACGTCATGGCCGCCGGCGGCAGCCGGCCGTCCGGTGATCGTCGCCGTCCTCAGCCCGCCGCTGATCGCCGCGCCGGCGCCGAAATGGAGATCGTGGAGCCGACCCGGATGCAGTCGACGATCGCGCGTCGAATGGCCGAGTCGAAGTCGACCGTGCCCGAGTTCCAGGTCACGGTGGAGGCGCGCGTCGACCTCGCGGTGAGCCTCCGCCAGCAGCTGAAGGACTCTGTGCCAGGCGCGGAGAAGGTCACCATGACGGACTTTCTCGTCCGCGCCTGCGCTCTCGCCTTGCGCAAGTTCCCTGAGGTCAACAGCTCCTGGATCGATGGCAAGTTCCAGCGGAAGCGGTCGATCAACATCGGCCTGGCTGTCGCACCGAGCCAGGGCATGGGCCTTCTCGTGCCGGTCGTGCACGATGCCGACCTGAAGGACATCGTGCAGATCTCGATCGACTCGCGCCAGGTCATCGAGAGGGCGCGCTCAGGCCGGCCGAGCGAAGGCGATCTGAGTGGGGCCACATTCTCCATCTCCAACCTCGGGATGTTCGGAGTCGACGAGTTCACGGCGATCATCAACCCGCCAGAGGCGGCGATCCTCGCGGTCGGCGCGATCAAGGATGTGCCGGTCGTCGAGGCCGGGCGCATCGTGCCGGGCAAGGTCATGCGCATGACGCTGTCCGTGGACCACCGCGTGTTCTACGGCGCAACCGCAGCTCAGTTCATGGCAGAGGTCAAGCGCCTGCTCGAAAACCCGGTGACCCTCATCGTGCCGGCGGCGTAGAGCCACCTTCCAGCGGCCCACCTTCGGATAGTCCGGACGAACCAGCACGAACTCCAACGCCGAACCCGGATAGTCCGGACTATCCGGGAAAAATGGCCAGCAGCGCCTAGCCGGTCCGGATCGGCGTCGTGCTGTTGACGATCGTGTTGATCACACCGCTGGACAGATTCACGGAGCGAATGTGCCCGATGTATCGAGGATTGGTACAGCCGCACACGTCATCGGAGAGGTATAGAACGTCATTCGGCCCGATGGCGATTCCTGCAGGTAGCCCTAGCGTCGCGTCCAAGGCTGGTCCTCCATCACCCGCGAAACCCAGCAGACCGGTGCCCACAACGGTGGTGATCGTGCCCTGCTTGTCGATGCGACGGATGCGGTGATTGATGGAGTCGGCAAAGTACAGGTTGCCCAACGAATCAAACGCAAGCCCGTTCGGGTCGTTGATCTGCGCGCCGGACGCCGGCCCACCGTCCCCTCCGAAGCCGCATACACCTGTGCCTGCGATCACCGTGGTCGTGCCATCCGGCGCAAACCGAACAATCCGGCACACATACCTGTCCGACACATACAGGTTGCCGGCAGAGTCAAACGTCAGATAACCGGGCTGCCAGGAATCAGCCTGCGGCAGCCTGGCCACGTCAAGCGTATGGATGATGCCCTGCCGGTCGACAAACCGCACCGCGTTGTCCCATTGATCGGCGATATACAGCTCGCCCGAGGCGTTGAACGCGATTCCAAGTGGCGTGTTGAGTCTGAAACTCGTGGCGGGGACGTCATCGTGCGTCGGGTGCAGCTGATTGGCGCCGCCGGCGATCGTTGTGAGGTTGCCTTTGGAGTCGATTCGCCTCACGAACCCTTCTCCGGAGTGGACGGGCGGACCAGCGTATTCAGCGACGTAGAGGTTCCCGGAGGAGTCAAACGCGACGCCGGACGGATTGACCAGCTCTTCTCGGGTCGCAGGGCCATTGGCTCGCCAGGTGCCCGTTCCAGCCTCCAGGATCAGGCTCCCATCGGACGCTATCCGAAAAACGTCACCCGTGGCGAAGTCCGTGAAGTAAACCGAGCCATCGGGCCCGACCGCGATTCCCTCGGGCGACTGGAACGCCGCCGGACTGGGCTTCGGACCCGGCTTCACCTCTGAGCGAATCAGCCCGCGCGTGTACATGAGCCCGGCGACGAGCGCGATCGCAAGGAGCACCGCGACAACACCACCGACCCACTGGAACGTCAGCTTCGGCAGGCGCCACGACCTCGGACGGTCCATCGGTACGGCCCAGATCACGGTGTGCCGCAGGTTGGCCGGCGGCCGTTCGACGTCCAGCGCGTCGTGGATCTGACTTCGAATCAGCTCGTCCATCTAGACCAGGGCCTCCATGGGAAGAAAGAACGGCCGCAGCGCGGCGATGCCGCGGTTGATGCGCGACTTGACGGTCCCAACCGGCACCCCGGCGATGCCCGCCACCTCCTGCAGCGGCAGGTCGAGGTAGTAGTGCAGGACGATGGCCTCGCGCTGCTCCGGCGCGAGCTTGTTTAATGCGCGGCGTAGATCCGCACCACTGGCCACCTGGTTCTCGATGTCGTCGGCGGGCGCCGCGGGGGCGACATCAATCCGCAGGACCGACCACCAGCTCCCCCGAGCGATGTTGCGGCACTGGTTGGCGACGATCGCGAGGAACCACGGCCGCATGTCGGTGCCGGGGCGCAGGTTGCCGAGCCTGCGCCAGGAGCGCATCGTCGCCTCCTGCACGGCGTCCTGCGCCGCCTCTCGGTCGTGGAGCATCCCGTACGCGAGCCGGTACGCCTGGTCGACCAGTGGCCCGACCAGCTCGTCGAACGCGAATCGGTCGCCCGCCTTCGCCTTGCTGATCAGGTCAGCACTGGCCGTGCTCGTCATGGGGTCGCCTCTTCTACGCGTCGATCACCCGAAAGAGTTCCGCGGAACTTTCGACGACGGCGAGCGCGTAAAGCTGGGCATGGAAAGCAAAAGTGCGCTCATCGCCGTGCTGATCGTGACGTTTCTCCTGGGAACATTCGGAGGGTACTTCGCTCGAACCGCCACCGCCTCGCCCGTTCGCGCGAGCGAACCACCAGGAGTGTGCGCTCTCGGGTCACATCCGGTCGTTTGGTATTCGGCCCACACGTGGGCCTGCGTCAGCGACTAGGCGACCGCGGCCGGCGTCACTGGCTCGGCCTTCTTCTCGGTCGCGCGGGAAGCAGGCAGCGTGAGGTGGAGGCGGAGGTTGCCGGCCTCGTCGAAGTCTGCCCACAGCCGGCCCTTCATCGCGCCCGCCAGCTCGCGCGAGATCGAGAGTCCCAGACCGACCCCACCCGCCGCGGCAGACCGCGACGGATCCGCGCGATAGAACCGGTCGAACATGCGGTCCGGATCGGGTCGGTGGACGCCGGTCGGGTTGGCGACGATGGTCTCCACCGAGCCTCCGCTGAGGCGCGCCGCCGTGGTCACCGTCGAACCCTCAGCCGCGTACTTGACCGCGTTGTCGAGCAGGTTGTCGAGGATCTGGTGCAGGCGCTCGGGATCGGCCGCGACCGGAGGGATGTCGTCCGGCACGTTCAGCTTCAACACGAGCTTGCGGGCGTCGGCGCGCGGGCGCACCATCTCGTGCTCCTGCTCGAGCTGGCCGCCCATGTCGACCGCCGTGATATGCATCGAGATGGAGCCGGCCTCGACGCGCGCCAGGTCGAGCAATTCCTGCGCCATGCGCAGCACCCGCTCCGATTCCTCGTGCACGATCGTGGCCGCGCGCGTGCGCTCGGCGTCGCTGAGCAGACTGCCATCGACCAGGGCCTGGCTGAAGCCGATCAAGCTCGTGAGCGGGGTCTTCAGCTCGTGCGAGACGTTGGCGAGAAAATCGCGCTGGACCTTGCGCGCTCGCTCGACCGCCTCCGCCATCCGATTGAAGGCGGACCCCAGCAAGCCGATCTCGTCCTGGCCCTTGATGCTGACGCGTCGTGAGTAGTTCCCGGCGGCGATGTCCTCCGCCGCGAACGCGAGCTGCGTCAGCGGGCGGGTCATTGAGCGGCTGACCAGCAGGGCGAGCAGGATCGCCAGCACCAGAGCTGCGCCGCCCGCTTCGAGCAGCCGCGTCGCCAGCACGCCCGCCGCGGCGGTCGCCACGAGGGCCTCCGGCTGGGCGAGCATGACCCACGCGGCGCCGAGCGGGTCGACGCGCTTGCCCGGCAGCTTGATGGCCGCCGCCAGGTAGTTCTGGGCGCCGAGCGGGGTGCGGGCCTCGGACACGCCGGTGAACCGCCGCGATTGGGTCAGCACGATCCGCGACCCGATCGTGCCCCCATCACCGCTGTCGTAGACGACGTAGCGCGAGCTGTCGAGCAGGATCAGGCGCTCGCTGCCCAGGCCTGACGTCTTGTTGTTCAGCCTGTCGGTGAAGTCGGCCGGCGAGTCCGGCCGGCACACCGCGGTCCCGGTGACGTTTGGCGTCAGGCACTCCTGCGTTCGCACCTGCGCGGCGGCCGCCGTGACCTGCCGGTCGAGCTGGTCCTGCACCGACTGGTACTCGAGGTCGCGCACCATGACCCAGGTCAAAGCGCCCGCCAGGAGGAGGCTCACCGCCACGATGCCGGCGGCCGCGGCGATCAGACGAAGGCGGAGGGTCAGGTCCCCGCCAGCTCCAGCCGATATCCGACGCCCCACACGGTCTGGATGCTCGGATCGGTGATCCTCGCCGCCGCGAGCTTTTCCCTGACCTGCTGCACGTGGACGTCCACCGTACGCGTGTAGCCCGGAAAGTCATAACCCCACACCAGGTCGAGCAGCTCGCTGCGCTGAAACACACGGCCAGGATGGCGCGCCAGCAGCGCGAGCAAGTCGAACTCCTTCGGCCGCAGCTGGAGACGGTCCGCACCGTGGCGCACCTCGTGGCGCTCGATGTCGACCTCCAGCTTGCCGGCCCTGACCAGCTTGGGCTGGTCCGGCTCGGTCCTGGCCCGCCGGAGCAGCGCCTTGGCGCGGGCCACCAGCTCCTGGGGATGGAACGGCTTCGTCAGGTAGTCGTCAGCCCCCACCTCGAGGCCGACGACCTTGTCCGTCACCTCGTCGCGGGCCGTCAGCATGATGATCGGGACCTGGCTCTGCTTGCGGATCTCCTTGCAGATCGTCAGCCCGTCAGTGCCGGGCAGCATGATGTCGAGGATCACGAGGTCTGGCTTGACCTGGCCGAACCGCGCGACGGCCTGCGCCCCATCCCCCACGCCCTCCACCTCGTAACCCTCGCGGGTGAGGTACAGGCGCGCGAGCTCGACGATGTGCTTCTCGTCGTCGACGACGAGAATCTTGGAGGTCACCGTTCCGGCCATTGGCTTCACTTGATCATTACGACGTCAGACCCGTGTTTTACACGTGTAAGCGAAACGTAAAACTCGTCATCTTTTGGAGTCGCCTGCATCGCGGCCCGCCCGGAGCACGAGCTTGAGCGGGTTGCCGACCAGGCCAAAACGATCTCGAACCTTCTTCTCGAGGTAGCGGCGGTAGGAGAAGTGAAGGAGGCCAGTGTCGTTTACGAACAGCACGACGGTCGGTGCCTCGCTCCCGGCCTGGGTGGCGTAGCTGAGCCTCAAGCGCCTCCCCTTGAAGCTGGGCGGTGGATGCTCGGTGAACGCGTCGCGGAGGACCCGGTTCAGCTCGTTGGGCGGCATCTTGATCCGGCGCTGGCCGACGACCTCGAGCGCGGCCGGCAGAAGGCTGCCGATGCCCTCCTTGGTCTTGGCCGAGACCGCGACCACCGGTGCGAACGTCGCGAACTTGAAATCGCCCGCCAGCGATTTGCGCCAGTAGGCAGGCTTGCGCTGGTCCGGATCGACCAGGTCGATCTTGTTGACGACGATGACGAGACCCTTGCCGGCGTCGAGCGCGTACCCGGCAACGTGCTGGTCCTGGGCGAGCACCCCGGCCGAGGCGTCCACGACGAGCAGGACGGCGTCGGAACGCTCCATGGCGTGAATTCCGCGGAGCAGGCTGTAGCGCTCGAGCCGGTCGCGGCTCGACGACTTGCGGCGGATACCGGCGGTGTCGATCAGGACGACGGGCACCCCTTCGAACACGAGCTCTGTGTCGATCGGGTCCCGCGTGGTCCCGGGCGTCGGGCTGACGAGGGCGCGTTCGTCGCCCAGCAAGGCGTTCAGGAGGGACGACTTGCCGACGTTCGGGCGGCCCATGATGGCGAGCCGGTCGGCCTTGTCTTCGCCGGTCTCGGGCTCAGTCTCGGGCAGGAGTCCCTGGATCCGATCGAGCAGGTCTCCTACGCCCAGCCCGTGCTGTGCGGAGATCAACGAAGGCTCGTCGAAACCGAGCTCGAGCAGCTCGTGTGCGAAGTGGCGCTCGGTGGGCGAATCCGCCTTGTTGGCCACCACGACGACGTGGCTTCCCCGCTCGCGGGGAAGGTGGCCCGCCGCGGAGCGGCCGGCCGGATGGGGATGTGACTTGCGGAGCATCTGCGCGATGTCGCGGTCGATCGGGGTCAGCCCCTGGCGCACGTCGAGCAGCAGGACGATGACGTCCGCCTGGTCGATGGCGACGCGGGTCTGCGCCTCAGTCGCGGCTCGCGAGTCATCCTCGCCGCCGTCGAGGTCGAGGCCCGCCGTGTCGACCACCGTGAACTCGCGGCCCCGCCACTCCGCCACCCCGTAGAGGCGGTCCCGCGTCAGCCCGGACTGCGGGTCGACGATCGCCTTCCTCCACCCGATCACCCGGTTGAAAAGAGTCGATTTGCCGACGTTGGGCCGGCCGACGATGGCGACGATGGGGCGAGCCACCCGTCAATTAGACGGCGCGGGACGCCTGCACCACAGGGTTGCCGCCGCGGCGGCGCTCAGACCTGCGCCGACGCCGAGGGCCGCCGCCGGGCTCACGAACGTCCACAACAGGCCCGCCACCACGCTGGACGCGAGATCGGCGGCTCCGTTGACGCCATTCAGGATTCCAAAGGCCGTGCCCAGCCGGCGCTCCTCGACCAGAGAGCTCGTCAGCGAGCCCTCGACGCTGCTGACGACCGGGTTCTGGGCGCCCACGAACAGGGCCATGAGGAGAAGCGCGGCCCAACCGCGTCCGGTCAGGCCGACCACGCAGGCCGCACCGAAAGACGCGTAAGCGAGAGCGAGCACCGGCGCCTTGCCAAAGCGGTCGGCGACCCAGCCCGCCGGAAAGGAGACCGCGGCCCCCACCGCGTTGTGCGCCAGGTAAAAGCCGACCGCCGCGGCGAGTGCGGCCGTGCGCCCCAGCTCCGGCTGCATGATCTGCGCAGCGCGGAGGGTGAAGAAGGCAGTCGCGAAATCGCCCACGCCGAAGATCGCGACCGGCGCCATCAAACGCCAGAAGGCCGCAGGCATCGGCACGCGCAGCGGAACGGGCGACGGCGCGGTCTGTCTGGGATCGCGCGTCAGCAGAGCGAACAGGACCACGCACACGACGCCGGGCACCAGCGCCACCCAGAAGATCGAGCGAAAGCCATTCCCCGTGGAGAGCAGCAGAAACGCGACTGCCGGACCGATCAGCGCCCCGGCCGTGTCCAGTGCCTCGTGAAACCCGAACGCCTTGCCGAGGTCCCTCTTGTCGACGGATCCCGCGAGCATCGAGGAGCGAATCGGCTGCCTCAGGCCGCGCCCCATCCAGGCCAGCGCGCGCGCCGCGATCACCTGCGGCCATGCGGTGATGGCGACCAGCAGGCCAAGCCCGAACACCGTCGTCGCGTAGCCCCCCACCGCCAGCTGGCGGCGCCACCCGATGCGATCGCTGTACCACCCGCTCCACAGCTTGACCACGGCCGACGAGCCGTCGCCGACCCCTTCGATGAGGCCGACCGCATAGGCCGGCGCGCCCAGCGTCGTCGTCAGAAAGAGAGGCAGAACTGCAAACACCATCTCGTAGTTCGCGTCAGCCGCGAGGTCGGCAAGTCCGATCCCGACGACGTTGCGATTCAGCCACCTCACCGCGCGCGGCGCGGTGGTTTCAGTCGTCGATCACCTCGACAGGCTCGGGGTGAAACGGCCCTCCGTCGCTGTCCGCGACGAAGGCGCTCGCGTCAACTGGCTTGCCGTCGTGGACCGCGACGATGAGATAGACGTAACCCGCCCACGCCCGCTCGGTGTCGAACCGCGATGCCTGCGCGGGGTGGTCGGGATGGCTGTGGTAGTAGCCGACGATGTCGAGCCCGGCGCCATCCGCCTCCCGCTGGATCCTGATGTGGTCCCGGGGATCGATCTCGTAGCGGTCCCGAGCGCGGTCGACCACGATGTTGCGCGCACGCTTCACCTCTGTCACGGTGCGGTCGCCCCGCGGCCCGACCATGATGCCGCAGATCTCGTGCGGATAGCCCTCGGCGCCGTGAGTCCGAATCGCGTCCAGCGCCTGGCGATGGATCTTCACCTCCCCGCTTTCCTTCCCCACTCGCTGGGGAAGGTGGCCAAGCCGCGGAGCGGCCGGGCCGGATGGGGACGTGGAGTCATCGCTTACCTCCGTACAGACCGGTCGAGAGGTAGCGATCGCCTGAGTCGGGAAAAACGGTGATGATGACGCCCTCTCGAATAGTCGCCGCCACCTTGCGCACCGCCCACAGCGCGGCGCCACTCGAATGGCCGACCAGCAGCCCTTCGGTCCGCGCCACCTCCCGCGCCAGGTCGTAGGCCGGTTCGGTCGGGCAGCCCCAAACCTCGTCGGCGAGGGAGGGGTCCCAGATCCTTGGCACGATGGCTGTCGGCAGGTGCTTGAGCCCTTCCAGACCGTGGAACGAATCCTCGGGCTCGACCGCAATCGTCCGGATCGACGCGTCGTGTTCCTTCAGCCGCCGCGACGTGCCGACGAAGGTGCCGGTCGTGCCAAGCCCAGCCACGAAGTGCGTGATCCGCCCCGATGTCTGCTCGAGTATCTCCACCGCCGTCCCCTCGTAGTGCGCGCGAGGGTTCGCGGGATTCGAATACTGGTCCGGATAGAAGTACTCGTCAGGCGTTGCCGCGACGATGTCGCGGACCATCCGGATCGCGCCGTCGGAGCCCTCGCCCGCGTCGCTGTACACGATCTCGGCGCCGTAGGCCGTGACCAACGCCTTGCGCTCCGCGCTCACGTTGCCCGGCATCACGAGCCTGACCCGGAAGCCCTTGGCCGCGCCGACGAGCGCGTAGGCGATGCCTGTGTTGCCCGACGTCGAGTCGATGATCGTCTTGTTGCGCGTCAGCGCGCCACGCCGCTCGCCATCCTCGATCATGGCCAGCGCGGCGCGATCCTTGACCGAGCCGCCGGGGTTGAACCACTCCGCCTTGGCGTACACGTCGACCTTCGGAAACTCCCGCTCGAACAGCCGCACGCGCAAGAGGGGCGTGTTGCCGACGAGCTTGGTGATTCCAGGAACCCCGGTGGAGCGCATCGTCATCAAGGTTAGGCGGCGAAGTGGTACACGATCACGCCCGCGAGCACGAACACCGCGGCCAGCCCGTATCCGATCAGGGACCGCCGGTAGACCGATCCTCCCTCGGGGGCGAGGATGTTCAGGATCGCGATTCCGATGAGGAAGCCCCCGCCCAGCAGGGCCAAGGGCCCCGAGTGGGCCAGCACCCCCAGCAGCAGGATGATCGCCGCGATAACCACCTCGACCAGCTGCAGCAAGGTGGAGGCGGCCAACTGCTACTTCGCGATGGCCTGGGTGAAGTCCGCGATGATGTCTTCCGGGTCCTCGAGTCCGACCGAAATGCGGACGGTGCCCGGCCCCACACCGAGCTCGGCGCGCTCGGCGGCGCTCATCGAGCGGTGGGAAGTGATCTCCGGGTAGCTGATGGTCGTCTCGACGCCGCCGAGGCTCGCCGCGAAGGTGACCAGGGCAAAGCGTTTGATCATCCTCTGCACGGCCGCCCGGCCACCCTCCAGGTCGAAGGCCATCATGCCGCCTGATCCGATGGGCAGGACGGGGTTCGGGCCCTCGAGCAGCGGGTGGTGGACGCGCTCGACGCCTGGCAGGCCCCGCAGCGCGCGCGCAAGCGCGATCGAGCTCTCGCTGTGCCGGCGCATCCGAACGTCGAGCGTCCGCAACCCGCGCAGGGCGAGCCAGGCGTCGAAGGGAGAAAGAGTCGTGCCGGTTCGGGCGGACCGCGCCCTCGCCACGCCCATCGTCGCGGCGTCGCCGACGATCACGCCCGCCAGCAGGTCTGAGTGCCCGCCCAGGTACTTGGTCGCGCTGTGCATCACTACTTTCGCCCCGAGCTCGAGGGGACGGCACAGCAGTGGGGTGGCGAAGGTGTTGTCGACGAGTAAAGGAACATTCCTGTCCCGCGCCATCTCTCCGATCTCCTCGAGGTCCGGCACCCGGCACAGCGGATTGGTGATCGTCTCGGCGATCACGAGGCCGGCGCCAGGGATCGCGTGGCGGACGGCGTCCAGGTCGCCAAGGTCGACGAAGCGGACCTCATACCCGGCCGGCTCAAGGTCCAGGCGCAGCATCGAGGCCGTCCCCCCGTAAAGCTCGCGGGTGGCCACGATCGGCACCGGCTTCGGCGCGAGGGCGAGGATCGCGCCATGCAGCGCGGCCATGCCCGTCGCCGTCGCGACCCCGGCCTCTGCTCCTTCCAGCTCGGCGACGGCCCGCTCCAACATCTCGCGGTTCGCGTTGGAGTTGCGGCCGTAGTAGTAGCCCGGCCGCTCGCCGCGGGCCACCGCTTCGTAGTCGTCGAGGTCGGTGAAGACATGCACGGCCGCGGGGCTGAGGTCGGGTGCCAGCGGACTTCGCGCCCCCAGGTCGCGGCCCGCGTGGACCGCTCGCGAAGCAGGCCTCACTTCTTTAGACGCGTGCGACCCGCATACACCGCGGCCTCGCCCAGCTCGGCCTCGATCTGAAGAAGCCGGTTGTACTTCGCCACGCGCTCGGAACGCGCTGGCGCGCCGGTCTTGATCATCCCCGCGCCGGTGGCCACCGCCAGGTCGGCGATCGTTGTGTCCTCAGTTTCGCCCGAGCGATGCGATATGACGGCGCTGTAGCCCGCGGTGCGGGCGAGGTCGATCGCGTCCAGTGTCTCCGTCAGGGTGCCGATCTGGTTGACCTTGATCAGGATCGAGTTCGCCACGCCGCGCTCGATTCCCTCCCTGAGCCGCGCCACGTTCGTCACGAACAGGTCGTCGCCGACGAGCTGGACTCTGTCCCCGATCGCCGTCGTCAGGCGCTTCCATCCGTCCCAGTCGTCTTCCGCCATGCCGTCTTCGATGGAGACGATCGGATAGCGTCCGCTCCAGTCCTGATACAGCTCGACCAGCGCCGCCGCGTCGAGCGAGCGGCCTTCGCCCTTCAGGTTGTACTGACCGCTTTTGAACAATTCGCTAGCAGCCGGGTCGAGCGCGATCGCGACGTCTTTGCCCGGCTCGTACCCGGCCTTGCGAATCGCATCCACGATCAGCTTCAGCGCGTCCTCATTGGAGCGCAGGTCGGGCGCGAAACCGCCCTCGTCCCCCACTCCGGTGGCAAGGCCCTGTGCCTTGAGCACGGCTTTCAGCGCGTGGTACACCTCCGCCGTCGCCCGCATCGCCTCGGCGAACCGCGTTGCGCCCACGGCGCACACCATGAACTCCTGCAGGTCGACGGACGTGTCCGCGTGGGCGCCGCCGTTGAGGATGTTGGCCATGGGCAGGGGCAGCAGTGACGCGTCGGCGCCGCCGAGATGTCGATACAGGGGAACGCCTTTCGCATTCGCGGCGGCGTGGGCGACCGCGAGCGAGACGCCAAGAATCGCGTTGGCGCCGAGCCGGGCCTTATTCGGCGTGCCGTCGAGCTCGATCAGCGCTTCGTCGAGTCCGCGCTGGTCCTCGACGTCGAAATCCCGCACGCGGCGCGCGATCTCGCCTTCGACGTTGGCGACCGCCCTCGTCACGCCCTCGCCGCCGTAGCGTTTCGGGTTGCCGTCCCTGAGCTCAACCGCCTCGTGCACACCCGTCGACGCCCCGGACGGCACGATGGCGCGGCCCCTGCCGCGGTCCGTGTGCGCGGTCACCGCGATCGTCGGGTTGCCGCGCGAGTCGAGCACCTCGAGGGCCGCGAGACCCGTCAGCCGTGACACCAACGAAGTCTAGTTGGGAGTGGCGGACCAGGGCCCGACGGCTCGCGTCGGGTGGACGCTGAATCCGTAGTTCAACAGGACGGCCGCATCGTCGGTCGAGCGTCCGGTGTCGTTGAGCACCACAGCGACCAGGTGACGGCCTCCGCGCGTGGCCGTGGCGAGCATGCAGCCCCCGGCGTTGTCGGTGAGCCCGGTCTTCAATCCAGTCGCGCCCGCATAGCTCCACAGCAGGCGATTCAGGTTGTGCGGGTAGAACGCCTTGTGCGTGGAGGTGGCGGC
>DATIOJ010000017.1:0-11370 GCA_035473355.1 Candidatus Limnocylindrales bacterium | reverse complement strand
CCGCGACGGCGGTGCTAGCGGTTGAGTCGGTGCCCGCACTCCACGCAAAAGCTGTGCCGGCCGAGGTTGTGATGCCCGCATGACGGACAGACAAGACGGCGCGGCGGATCGGCCTGCAGCCAGCGCTCGTTCTCGCGTCGGTACCAGATTCCGTCCTCGGGTCCGAGCATCCATCGCCGGCCCTCGCTGTCGAGCACCGCGAGGTCGCGAACCGCGACGCGAAAGGCGCGCGCCTGGAGGTTGCCGACGCGGCGCTCTTCGACGAGGAACTTGTAGCTGATCTCTGCTTCGGCGAATGGGTCAACCGCCACCGCCGGGATTATGGCGACTCAGCCTTGATCGCGTAGAATCGACTTGGCTCTAGGGCCCGCAGCATGCGTCGCACCAATTCCCGAAGCTCCGCTAGATCTGGCGCACGTCGCGCTTCCTCCTCACGCACCAAGCGAAGCAAGCGCGCCGCGCGGCCGCGCCTGAGCACGCGCCAGGTGCGCGAGATCATCGGCGTGCTGCTCATGCTCGCCGCGCTCCTCGGCCTGCTCGCGATCCTCAGCCACGCCGGCCAGATCCTCGGCGCGATTCGCGAAGGCATGCTGACGATTTTCGGGAGCGCCTGGTTTGTTCCCGTCGTCGCGGCGATCGCCCTCAGCTCGTACCTGCTGTGGCCGAAGGCGCCCCGCCCCCGGGGCGTCGACGTGGTGGCCGGCTCGGTCGCCGTGCTCTCGCTGATCGGCCTCTTCGGCCTGGCCGCGAGGGCGGGCGGCTCACTTGGACAGGGCATCGACTCGGCGCTCACCGGTCTGGTCACCGAAGTCGGTGCCTGGGCCCTCCTGGTCGCAGGCCTGGTCATCGGTCTGATCGTGACGATCCACTTCAGCCCCGGAGCGCTGCTGGTCAGCGCTGTCGGCGCCCTGCGAGCTGCCAACGCTGAGCGCGCGCGCCTGAGCGAGCTTGTGGCGGCTCCGTCCACCGAAAAGTCAAAGACGCCCAGACCATCGATCGCGCCGGCCGACGCGCTCACCCGCTCGGCCGCAAGCTTCGCCACCGCGCCGGCGGCGCCCGACCAGCGCAACCTGTGGGACGTCGACGAGCCGGGCGAGCCCGAACCCGCGGTGGGTGCGGCTCTTCCCCGCTTGCGGGGAAGTACCGCCGAAGGCGGGGATGGGGCGAGGGCCTTAGGGGACGTGCAGGAACAGCCGCCGGACGTACGCGAACCTGTGATGCGCGTGGTCGCCGAACCCGAGGACGACCTGCCGGAGATCGATTGGAAGCTGCCGTCGATCGCCCTTCTCGACACGGTGACCGCGCGCCGCGAGCGCATGGCGGACGAGATCAAACGCAACGTGAAGGTCATCGAGAGCACGCTGCAGACGTTCGGAGTCGAGTGCAAGGTCGTCGGCGTCAACCCCGGACCCGCGGTGACTCAGTACGAGGTGCAGCCCGGCGCAGGCGTGCAGGTCAAGCGCATCACGGCTCTGCAGAACGATCTTTCCCTCGCCCTCGCCGCCGCGCCGCTGCGCATCGAAGCGCCCATCCCGGGCAAGTCCGCGGTCGGCATCGAGGTCCCCAACAAATCCGCCAGCCTCGTGACGATCCGCGAGGTCATCGAGACCGCGGCGTTTCGGGAAGGCACCAACAAGCTCGCCCTCGGGCTTGGCAACGACGTGTCTGGGCAGTCGATCGTGGCCGACCTCACGCGCATGCCGCACCTCTTGATCGCCGGCGCCACCGGACAGGGGAAAAGCGTGTGCATCAACGCGCTCATCACGAGCCTCCTGTTCCAGGTGACGCCCGACCACCTACGCCTGCTGCTGATCGACCCCAAGCGCGTCGAGCTGACGGGATACAACGGCCTGCCGCACCTCGCCCTGCCGGTGCTGGTCGAGTCGCACCAGGCCGCGGCCGCGTTGCGGTGGGCGGTGGCGGAGATGGACCGCCGCTACAAGCTGTTCTCCGCCGAGGGTGTTCGCAACATCGCCGCCTACAACGACAAGGCGGTACAGAAGCTCGCGCGGCCCCTGCCCTACGTGGTGATCGTGATCGACGAGCTGGCCGACCTGATGATGGTCGCCGCCGGCGAGATCGAGGAGCTGATCTGCCGCATCGCCCAGCTGGCGCGCGCCGTGGGCATCCACCTGATCATCGCCACACAGCGACCGTCGACGGACATCATCACCGGCCTCATCAAGGCCAACATCCCCTCGCGTATCGCGTTCGCCGTCGGCTCGCAGGTCGACAGCCGCGTCATCCTTGACACCGGCGGGGCAGAGAAGCTCCTGGGTCGGGGCGACATGCTCTATCAGCCGGTCGACGCCGGCAAGCCGACGCGAATCCAGGGCGCGTTCGTCAGTGACCAGGAGGTCGACGGAGTCGTCAGCTTTTGGAAGTCTCAGGGCACGCCGCGTTTCATGGAAGAGATCCTCGAGGAGGGCACCGGCACTGAGTGGGATGGCGAGCGGCGCGAGGAGCGAAAGCTCGATCCGCTGTTCGCGCGGTCAGCGCGCGCCGTGGCGGCAGAGGGAGCCGCGTCCGTCTCCCTCGTGCAGCGCAAGTTCAACGTCGGCTACTCGCGCGCCGGCCGCATCGTCGACCAACTGGCGGAGCACCGCGTCATCGGTGGCTACCAGGGTTCCAAGTCACGCGAGGTGCTGATGACGCTGCCCGACGTCGACGATCTTTTGGAGCGGCTCGGCCTGGAATGACGCGCGGGTCCCGGCCGAGGATCCTCGACGGATCTTCGGCGCCCATGCAGCCTGGCCACCGAATCTCTCGCCGAGGCCCTCGGCCGTGACCCCAGGGGCTGTGCTGGCTGCCAAGCGCGGCGAGCGTGGCCTCTCGATCGATGAAGCAGCGGCGGGGACGCGCATCCGCGCCGAGCACCTGCGCGCGCTGGAGGCGGACGATCATGATCGCTTCGCCGCGCCCGTCTACGCCAGGGGCTACCTGAAGACCTACGCCACGTTCCTCGGCCTCGACGCCGACGACCTGCTGGCTCAAATCCCGGAGACCGCGCGCCGACCAAGCCTCGCTCTTGGCGTGATGCGGAAGGAGCGCCGTCCGGGCTTCGTCCTCACCACGCCGGCCGTTGCCGCGGCCGGCGTCGTCCTGCTGGCCGGGGCATTCGCCGGATACGCGTGGCGCCAGGTCACGGTCGACCAGCGCGCCATGGTTGCCTTCGCGTCCCCCTCAGCCGCGACGAAGGCAATCCAGACACCCGCCGCGTCGCCGGCGATCCAGGCTCGGCCGATAGTCGTCGGCGTGCGGGTAACGGACGCCGTCTGGATCAACGTCAGCGTGGACGGCAACCCGCAGTACGGCGACTCCGGTCGCACGCTGCCCGCCGGATCGATCGTCTACTTCACCGGCGTCGACGTGAAGGTCACCAGCGGCAAAGCCTCCGCCACCTTCATCACCATCGACGGCCGCAACCTTGGCGCGATGGGGAGGGGGGTGGCGACGCGAGAGTTCTCGTCGCAAACTTCACCTTGAGCTCGTGATGAACCTGCCCAACGCGCTGACCATCAGCCGGCTGGCCGTCATCCCCGTGCTGATGGCTCTGCTGCTGGTCCGCTTCCCGGACCACGACCAGGTTGCGGCCGCCCTCTTCATCGTGTTCTCGCTCACGGACACCCTCGACGGCGAGCTCGCCCGCCGGCGCGGACTGGTCAGCGACCTCGGCAAGTTCCTCGATCCACTCGCGGACAAGCTTTTCGTCCTCGCGGTGCTCATCGTCCTCGTCCAGGAGGGCCTGGTCGCGGCCTGGGTGGTGGTCGTGATCTTCTCGCGCGAGCTCATCATCACGATCCTGCGTTCGGTCGGTGCGGCACAGGGTCGCGTCATCGCGGCTGCGCCTTTGGGCAAGACGAAGACGGTCATGCAGATGGCGGCCGTCACCCTGCTCATCCTCCAGCGCCCGTATCCGATCCTGGTGCCGGTCGCCGGCGTCGCGGTGGCGGTGGCCATCGTCTTCACGTTGTGGAGCGGCCTCGACTACCTGTGGCGGTTCCGCTACCTGATCAGCCCGCTGGACACTTCGCGCGCGCGCGTCCCGAGCGGCGGGGCGCCGGAAGCCACGCCGGCCGAACAGCTGGGCGAGGTGCTGCGCGGCAGCGGCCTGACGGTCTCGGTTGCCGAGTCGGTCACCGGCGGCATGATCGGTTCCCTGATCACCGACCAACCTGGGAGCTCGGAGTACTTCGCCGGCGGCGTCATCGCCTACTCGAACGACGTGAAGCGAGAGCTCCTGGGCGTGCCGGCGGACCTGTTTGAGAGCGTCGGTGCGGTCAGCTCGGAGGTCGCCGTCGCGATGGCAAAAGGCGTCCGTGCGCGCCTTGGTACCAGGCTCGCCGTCGCCACGACGGGCATCGCGGGACCGGGGGCCGGCGGAACGGCCAAACCCGTGGGCCTCACCTACATTGCTGTGGAGTCGGAGGTCCACCAGTCTTGGCGTGAGTTCACCTTCTCGGGTGACCGCGCCGCAATCCGGCACCAGACGGCGGTGGAGGCCCTGCGGATGCTGATCGTCGAGGCTCGTGCGTTTCGCCAGGCCAAGACGCGCTCTGCTTGACGACCAAACACGTGTTCGCTACACTTCGCGCTATCCGTTAACAGGCGCAGTTGAAGTCCCCGCACAGACGTAGAACACTCGCCGCAACGACTTAGGAGGCAATGCGAACAAATTGGACAAGGACAGAGAAAGGGACAAAGCCCTCGAGGAAAAGAACCGGGCGCTCGATTCGGCGGTGTCCCAGATCACCAAGAGCTATGGCAAGGGCGCGATCATGAAGTTGGGCGAGCACGTCGCCGAGCGGGGAGACATCACCGTCATTCCAACCGGCGCGCTGCCGCTCGACCTGGCGCTGGGGGTGGGCGGCATCCCTCGGGGTCGGGTGACCGAGATCTACGGCCCGGAGTCGGCCGGCAAGACGACCCTGGCGCTGCATGTCATCGCCGAAGCCCAGAAGGCCGGGGGCGTGGCGGCGTTCGTGGACGCCGAGCACGCCCTCGATCCCATCTACGCGTCACGCATCGGCGTCCGGATCGACGATCTGCTGATCAGCCAGCCGGACACCGGCGAGCAGGCGCTCGAGATCGTCGAAGTCCTCGTTCGATCGAACGCCGTCGACGTGATCGTGATCGACTCGGTTGCGGCGCTGGTTCCCAAGGCTGAGATCGAAGGCGAGATGGGCGATGCCCACGTCGGCCTGCAGGCTCGCCTCATGTCGCAGGCGCTGCGCAAGCTGACCGCGGCCATCTCGAAGTCGAACTGCTCGGTCGTCTTCCTCAACCAGCTGCGGGAGAAGGTCGGCATCATGTTCGGCAACCCCGAGACGCAGCCCGGCGGCCGGGCGCTGAAGTTCTACTCCTCGATCCGGCTCGACATCCGCAAGGTCGAGGTGATCAAGAACGGCCTCGACTCGGTCGGGGCACGCGTCAAGGTGAAGGTCGTCAAGAACAAGGTGGCCCCGCCCTTCCGCGCGGCCGAGTTCGACATCCTCTTCAACGAGGGCATTTCGCGCGAGGGCTCGCTGATCGACGCCGCGGTCGAGT
Source organism: Candidatus Limnocylindrales bacterium (assembly GCA_035473355.1). GTDB lineage: Bacteria > Chloroflexota > Dormibacteria > Dormibacterales > Dormibacteraceae > 40CM-4-65-16. The sequence continues at coordinate 5,823 of DATIOJ010000017.1, read as the reverse complement.
ATTCGATCCTGGAGAAGAGCGGGACCTGGATGTCGTACGGGGACCAGCGCCTGGGCCAGGGCCGGGAGAACGTGCGCAACTACCTGCGCGAGAACCCGAGCCTTTCGGCCGAGATCGAGGCGAAGGTCCGCGAGAAGGCCGCGGGCGCGGCGGTGCCGCTCAAGAGTCCTGCCCCGGTCAGGTCTGCAGCAGGTGCCCCGGAGGAGTTCTAGAGCCTCGGCCGGGCCAGCCTCGCGGTACGTGACCCGCGGCCGGTCTCCCGGACCTCGGCCGCCGAGGATCAAGGCGTTCGACGCCGGCGTGCGGCTGCTTTCGCGGCGGCCGTACGCCAGTGCGGAGCTGTCGCGCCGGCTTCTCTCGCTCGGCTACCCGGAGGACGAGGTGAGGCCGGCGCTCGGCGTATTCGCCGAGCTCGGCTACATCGACGACGCCACGTTCGCCGAGATGCACGTCCGGCGGCGTTCGGGTCGGCGGGGGCCGCGGGCCCTGGCCGCCGAGCTGGCCGCCCGCGGAGTCGACCGCGACACGGCTCAGCACGCCATCGGCGCCCTCGACCGCGACTCCCAGGTACGAGCCGCGGTTCGCCTGGTCCACCGGTCGGTAGGCGGCAAGCGGCCGGCAAGCTACGACGAGTTGCTGGATACCGCCGGCGCCAAGCTCCTGCGGCGAGGGTTCTCCCACGCCATCGCCTGGGCGGCCTGTCGCGAGGTCTGGACGGGGGCTTCGAGCACCCCGGAAGCCTAGGCCAGTCCTTCGCTCGCCCAGCCCTCCTCGGAACCCAGGCTCATCCGCCTCCAGCGGCCGCGCGCTGCGGCCCATCCGGCAGGCATCGGAGCCTAGAATCAGGGTCACGCGGGCCCGTTTTGAGGCCCGCAAGTCATAGAGCCAACCCGAGGCGGGGTCTCGTCGCGGCCCTGCCATGGTCACGCACTTTGACAACCGAATTAACGAGGTGCATGCCACATGTCTGTTTCCGTCTTCGTCTTGCTATCCGTGGTGGTGGCAATCGTGGCCCTCGGCGCCGGCGCCCTGATCGCGTTTCTGGTCGTCAGCCGCCGCCAGAGCGATGGGACTCAAGCCCTGGAGCTCAAGGCCCAGCAGACCATCCTCGAGGCCGAGACGCAGGCCAAAGAAAAACTGCTCGAAGCCAAAGAAGAGGCCGTCCAGCTCCGCACCACCGCCGAACAGGAGGCCCGGGAGTACCGGGCCCAGTCGCAGCAGATCGAAAAGCGCCTTCTCCAGAAGGAAGAGAACCTCGACCGCAAGGGCGAGGACCTCAACCGGGCCGAGCGTGAGCTGGCCAACCAGAAGAAGTCGCTGGACGACGTCAAAGCGCAGCTCGAAGAGAGCTACCGCCGTCAGGAGCAGGAGCTCCAGCGCGTCGCCAACATGACGCGCCAGGAGGCCCAGGGCATCCTGATGGCCCAGGTCGAGCAAGACCTGCGCAACGAAGTCGCCCGCAAGGTGCGCGAGGCCGAGTTGTCGGCCCGCGACGAAAGCGAGCGCCGCGCTCGCGAGATCGTCACCGAATCGATCCAGCGCATCGCCGCCGACCAGACCGCCGAGGTGTCCGTGTCGGTCCTGCCTTTGCCGACCGACGAGCTGAAAGGCCGCATCATCGGCAAAGAGGGGCGCAACATCCGCGCGCTCCAGCAGGCCACGGGAATCGACTTGATCGTCGACGACACGCCCGAGGCCGTCATCATCAGCGGGTTCGACCCCGTCCGCCGCGAGGTCGCGAGGGTCGCGCTCAACAAGCTAATCGTGGATGGCCGCATCCATCCGGCCCGCATCGAGGAGATCGTCGCCAAGTCCCGCCAGGAGGTCCTGCAAAGGGTCAAAGAGGAGGGGGAGGCGGCGGTTCTAGAGCTCGGCCTGCAGGGGCTTCACCCTGAGGTCGTGCGCCACCTCGGGATCCTCCGCTTCCGCACCAGCTATGGGCAGCAGGTGCTGAACCACTCGAAGGAGGTCGCGCACCTCGCCGCCATGATGGCGGCCGAGATCGGCGCCGACGTCCGCATCGCCAAGCTGTCGGGGTTGCTCCACGACATCGGCAAGGCGATCGACCATGAGGTCGAGGGCTCACACGCCGTGATCGGGGCGGACCTGCTCCAGCGACACGCGGTCCCAGCTCCCGTGGTGCACGCGGTGCGCGCGCATCACTACGACGAGGAGCCGCACACCATCGAAGCTCTCCTGCTGATCGCCGCCGACGCGATCTCCGCGGCGCGTCCGGGGGCGCGCAGGGAATCGCTCGAGGCCTACGTGAAACGACTCGAGAAGCTCGAGGAGATCGCCAACTCGTTCCAGGGCGTGCAGCAGTCCTACGCCATCCAGGCCGGCCGCGAGGTTCGAATCCTGGTCAAGCCGGAGCAGATCGACGACACGGCTGCTCAGCTGATGGCGCGGGACATCGCCAAGCGCATCGAGTCAGAGCTCAGCTTTCCCGGCCAGATCCGCGTCACCGTCGTGCGCGAGACCAGGGCCGTGGAATACGCCAAGTGACAATCAAAGGGAGCCCCTCAAGGGCTCCCTTTTCTTTTTCCACGAGAATCGACTGATGCCGGAGAACGATCTTCGCCTGCTGTTCGTCGCGGACGTGGTCGGGCATCCAGGTCGCGACGCGGTCAAGGCCCTGCTTCCCGGGCTGAAGAAGGAGCTGCGGCCGAACCTGACGATAGTCAACGGCGAGAACGCGGCGGGCGGGTTCGGGTTGACGGCGAAGATCGTCGCGGAGCTGCGCGGTGCGGGCGCCGACGTGATCACGAGCGGCAACCACGTCTTCGCCCAGAAGGAGTTCGTCGGCGAGCTGCCGGGCCTGGAGCGCGTGCTCCGACCGGCGAACTATCCGCCGGCCGCGCCGGGGCAGGGATGGTGCCTGGTCGACGCCGGGGGACACCAGGTGCTGGTGATGAACCTCATGGGCCGCGTGTTCCTCGACTCGCTCGACGACCCGTTTCGGGCCGCGGACGGCATCCTGGCCGCCCATCCGCAAACGCCCGTTGTCTTCTGCGACATGCACGCCGAGGCGACCTCGGAGAAGACGGCCATGGGCTGGTACCTGGACGGGCGGGTGAGCGCCGTGGTGGGGACGCACACCCACATCCCGACGGCCGACGCCAGGGTCCTCCCGGGCGGCACCGCCTACGTCACGGACGTCGGCATGGTAGGACCCCGGGACGGATGCATCGGCATGGACAAGGACGTAGTCATCCAGCGCTTTCTGACGGGCGTCCCGAACCGATTCGTGGTGGCGTCCGGACCCGTGACTTTCAATTCGGTACTGGTTACCATTAATCCTTCCACCGGACGAGCCACATCGATCCAGCGAGTCGACCGTGAACATGTTTGAAGGGGTTCCAGCAATGTCAGCGGAGCGCGCTCCAGTTGAGGTGCTCAAGGTTTCGGCCACCTCGAAGCCGGTTGCAGTGGCAGGCGCAATCGCGGGTGTGATCCGCAGCAAGGGACGCGTCGAGGTCCAGGCGATCGGGGCCGGCGCCATCAACCAGGCGGTGAAGGCAATCGCAATCTCTCGTGGATACGTGGCGCCGGGTGGCCTCGACCTCGTGTGCATTCCCGCCTTCATCGACATCTCGATCGACGGCGAGGAGAGGACAGGAATCCGGTTGCTCGTGGAGAGTCGCTGACGGTAGTCCAGGCAAGGTCGTTCCACATCTGGACCATCGGGTGCCAGATGAACTCGGCAGACTCGGAGAGTCTCGCTCGCCGGTTGCTCGCGGCGGGCTACGTGGAGGACTCGCTGGAGCGCGCCGACGTTGCGATCCTCAACACCTGCGTCGTGCGCCAGGCTTCGGAGGATCGCGTCTACTCCAAGCTGCATGAGCTGAAGGCATGGAAGACGCCCGACCGCACGATCGCGGTCACCGGATGCATCGTGGCCAAAGAGGGCGACGTCCTCCGGCAGAAGTTTCCGCATCTCGATGCAGTGGTACCGATCGGCGACTACGAGCGTTTCGTGGCCGGACTCGAGGCTCGCTACGACTACTCGCTGGGCGAGCCGATGCCGCGGTCAGGGCGGACCGGGATCAGTCACTACGTGCGCGTCATCCAGGGATGCGATCACAACTGCACGTTCTGCATCGTGCCTCGCGTGCGGGGCCGAGAGAAGCACGTCCCGCTGCAGGCGGTCCTGGCCGAGTGCCGCGAGGCCGTCGCGGACGGAGCAAGGGAGGTAGTCCTGCTCGGCCAGAATGTCGACGACTACCGGGACCCCGACGGCGCCGGCGGGCTCGCGGCCCTGGTGCGCGAGGTCGAGAGGATCCCAGGCCTCAAGCGTCTTCGCTTCCTGACGTCTCACCCGCAGGACCTCGAGGTGGAGCTGCTGCATGTGATGGCGGACAGCGACGTCGTCTGTCGCGAGCTCCAGCTGCCCGTGCAGTCCGGTGACGACACCGTCTTGAAGCGCATGGCGCGCGGCTACCTGACGCGCCATTACCGAGAGATCGTGGAGAACGCGAGGCGGCTCATGCCGGACATCGGCCTGGTGACCGATGTCATCGTTGGTTTCCCGGGTGAGTCGGAGTCCGCGTACATGAACACGCGGTCGCTGGTCGAGGAGATGGAGTTCGACGTCGTGCACGTCGCCATGTACTCTCCGCGACCCGGCACCTACGCGGCCACCAAGATGGTGGATGACGTGCCTCACGATGAGAAGCTGCGCAGGTTGAATGACCTCCTGGCGCTGTCTCGACAGATGGCCGCCCGCAAGAGCGCTCGGTGGATCGGACGCGACGTCGAGGTCCTCGTCGAAGGTCGGGATGAGCTGCATCGGCCCTACGGCCGAATCCGTCAGGGCAAGCGGGCGAATGTGCTGCGCGCCGGCGGCATCCTGCCCGGTGACGTCATCAACGTCCGCGTCGTGCAGGCAACCGCCGGCCAGCTCGTAGGATTGCCCGCGGCGTGAATCCCCCGGCCACCCCGGTCATGAGGCAGTACCGGGAGGCGAAGGAGAAACACCCGGACGGGATCCTTCTCTTCAGGCTCGGCGACTTCTACGAGATCTTCTTCGAAGACGCGAAGGTCGCGGCGCCGATCATGGGGGTGCAGCTGACCTCGCGGCCGTTGGGCAAGACCGGCCGCGCGCCGATGTGCGGCGTACCGCACCACGCGTGGCAGTCGTATGTCGGGAAGCTGCTGCGCGCCGGGCACAAGGTCGTCATCTGCGACCAGGTCGAAGCAGCCGGCAAGAACAAAATTGTCCGCCGCGATGTGACTCGAGTGCTGACACCGGGAACGGTCGTCGAGGATGCGTACCTCGAGCCGTCAAAGCCCAACTACCTGGTCGCCGCCTGGACGAAGGGTCTCGAGGCCGGCCTTGCCGCTTGCGAGGTGTCCACCGGCGAGCTCTTGCTGTGCCAGCTGCCCAAAGACCGGCTTCAGTCGGAGCTCGAGCGACTGGCGCCGGCCGAGCTGCTGGCACCGCCCGACATCGAGGAGTATCGCTTTGACCCCGTTCGCGGGCAGCAGCGGCTGAGGGATCTGTTGGGCGTCGCGTTTCCCGCCTCGGTGGGCGCAGGCGAAGCGCCGCTCGCGGTTGGCGCCGCGGGCGTCGTGCTGGATTACTTGAAACACAACGGGACGCGTGTCGTCCCGGGCTCGTTCAGCGTGCGCACCTACTCGCCGGATGCCACCATGCCGCTCGACGCGGCGACCGTGCGCAACCTCGAGCTGCCCGCCCTGGTCGGACTCGTCGACCGGACGTCGACTCCGATGGGCGCACGGCAGCTGCGGACCTGGCTCGGCGCTCCCCTCCGTGACGTCGAATCAATCGAGCTGCGACTGGCAGGCGTCGATGAGCTCGTC
>DATIOJ010000016.1:0-16434 GCA_035473355.1 Candidatus Limnocylindrales bacterium | reverse complement strand
GTCCGGACTATCCGGGGTTGGGGTTGACGTGCCGGCCAGACCCGCCCTGCGCGCAGCGAGAGTGGATCATCGAAACTGAAGGCCCGTGCTCTGGCTCGCCGGCGAGTCCGCCCTCCTGCCCAGCCGCATCCAGATGGCGTTCACCCTGGCCACGCACGTCCTCCTCGTCCCGCTCGGCGTCGCCTTCCCGGCCCTGACCCTGGTCATGGAGGGCATCGGCCTCGCGCGCAAGGACCCTGTAGCGCTGCGGATCGCGCGGCGCTGGTCGGTCGTCATGGCGGTGCAGTTCGCCGTGGGAGCCGTGACCGGGACGATCCTGTCCTTCGAGTTCGGGATTCTGTGGCCGCACATGATGGGCCGCTACGGCGCAGTGCTCGGCCTCGGCTTTGCGATCGAGGGCATCGCCTTTTTCGTGGAAGCGATCTTCATCGGGATCTACCTGTACGGCTGGAAGCGCCTCCAGCCCAGAACGCACCTCCTTCTCGGGCTCGTCCTTCCGCCGGCGGGTGTGCTGGGAACGTTCGCCGTGCTTTCCAGCAACTCCTTCATGAATACGCCCGGGGGCGTCACCGTGTCGGGTGGCCGGGTGGTCGACCTCGACGCCGCCGCCACGCTGTTCACGCACGCGCTCGGCTACGAGTTCTGGCACTTCCTGATCGCGATGTTCATGGCCGCCGGGTTCGCCGTCGCATCGGTCTACGCGGTCGCGTGGCTGCGCGGCCGCCGTGATCACTATCAACGCCTCGCCTTCGCCGTGCCGTTCACCATCGCTGCGGCGCTCACGCCGGTGCAGCTGGTCATCGGTGACCTCTCGGCGCGCGCCCTCGTCCAGGATCAGCCCGCCAAGTTTGCGGCCATGGAGATCACCTGGACGACTCGCGGCCACAACCCGGAGGTCATCGGCGGCCTGATCGACGGCTCCGGCGAGATTCACCTCGGGATCGCGATCCCGGGCCTCGACTCGGTGCTCGTCGGCTACTCGCCCGATGCCGTGGTCCGCGGCCTCAGCACGTTCGCGGCCGACACCAGGCCCTCGATCGTCGAAGCCAACATCACCCATCTCGCCTTCGACGTGATGGTCGGCCTCGGCACGGTGGGAGCCGCTCTCGCCGCCTGGTACTTCTGGATCCTGGCGCGCCGGCGTCGCCTTCCCGACTCGGTCTGGTTCTACCGCCTCGCGGCGCTTGCCGGCGTCGGTTGCTACATCGCTGTGGAGTCAGGATGGATCACGACGGAGGTCGGCCGCCAGCCTTGGATCGTCTACGGCCTGATGCGCGTGTCGGATGCCGTCACCGACGCGCCCGCCTCCTTTGTGTGGACGATGCTCGCCACCCTGGTCGTTGTCTATGCCCTCATCGCGTTCTTCTTCGTGACCCTGCTGGTGAGGCTGGGCCGACGCTGGCGAACCGAGGACGCCGGCGCCGGCGTGGCGCCCGAAGAAGGAGCGCCTTACGGACCGCGTCCGGAGAGGTTTGGCTATGGTCCCTGACATCATCGCGCTGCTGCTGCTCCTGTCGATCACCGCGTACAGCACGGCGGGCGGAGTGGATTTCGGAGCCGGCATCTGGGATCTGCTCGCGGGCACGAGTGCCAGGGGTCGCGAGGCGCGCGCCCTGATCGACCACGCCATGGCCCCGGTGTGGGAGGTCAACAACGTTTGGCTCGTGCTCGCGATCGTGCTGTGCTGGACCGCGTTTCCAGCGCTCTTCGAGGCCACCTTCGGCAGCCTCTACCCGCTGTTCGCATTGGCGCTGATAGGGCTGGTCCTCCGAGGCGCGTTCTTCGCGTTTCGCCACGTCGCCGAGGACCGGCGTACGCACCGAGCGGCCGACCTGGTGTTCGGTGCGTCCTCGGTGATCACTCCGTTCTTTTTCGCCGCGTCTTTGGGGGCGATCGCCTCCGGGCGGGTGGGCACGCAATCGGTGCTGGCAGCGTCCTTCAACCCCATGTCGGTCGCTTTCGGGCTTGTCTCCGTTGCGGCGACCGCCTTCATCGGAGCGACGTTCCTGGTCGGCGATGCCCGGCGCTACGGAGCGCCGGAGCTGGTCCGATACTTCAGCCGCCGCGCACTGTCGTCCGCGCTTGCCCTGATCGTGGTGGGCACCGCCGCGCTTGTCGTGATCAGGGTCGAGCAGCCGTCGTTGTTGTCGTCGATGCTGGCGGGTCGGGGGCTGCCCTTCGCGCTGGCGACCATCGCCCTGACGCCGGTCGTGATGCTGCTGCTGTGGCGCGGCACCTATCGCGGATTCCGCTTGCTCGCAGTGGCCGCGGTCGCCTCGATGGTGCTCGCGTGGGGCTTCGCCCAGTCGCCCCTCCTTCTCCCGGGCCGGTTGACGATCGCGCAAGCCATCGCGCCGCCCGCCACCCAGGAGGTGCTGCTGCTGGTCACGGCCGCGCTGGTGATCCTGGTGCTCCCCGGCATGGCGTTGCTGTACTACTTGGACCAGAGAAACACGCTCGAATCTCCGGAGACCTGATCGTCAGCCCAGCGGATTGATTGTGCGCCCGCGGGGCATAATGGCTGGTGAGATGCCTATACCCGCCGCCCTCGCCGCCAGGCCCGGCGCCCTCCTCGTGATCGCGGCCCGGACCGGCCAGGAGCTCGCCAAGGTCCGGCTGGCCCCGCTGGGCCTGAGCGTGCAGCTCTGCGGGATTTTGAACCTGCTCGCGGAGGGCCCTATCTCCCAGCAGGGCCTCGGTGAGCAGCTCGGCATCGACCGCACCACAGTCGTGGAGCTGATCGATCAGCTCGAGCGGCAAGGCGTCGTGGAGCGGCGCCGGAACCCTGCCGATCGTCGCTCCTACGCTCTCGGCCTCACGCCGCGCGGACGGACCGTTCAAAAGCGGGCCGCCAGGGCGTTTGACGCAGCCGCCGACGAGTTCTTCGGACCCCTCAAGGCCTCGGAGCGGGAGGCGCTCGCCGAGATGCTGCGGCGAATGATCGGCTCTGCCGATCGTCAGCTTAAGAAATCATCCGCTTAAGGGAATAATGCCCACGTAGCCGGTCTTCTCGTGTTCATGAGCCACATGACCATGAACACAACCGGCAACAGCATCAACCTCGGGCCGCGCGCCCGGCGCGTCGTGCGCTTCGCCGCCCGCTTGATCAATCCCCTCGTCCTGTCCATCGCGGGCCGGCGGTGGATGCCCATCCTCGGCATCCTGCGTCACAAGGGGCGCGCGTCAGGGCGCATGTACGCGACGCCGCTTGGCATGCGGCCGTTTGGCGATGGCTTCGTCATGCCACGGACATTTGGCGACAACGCAGCCTGGTACCTCAACGTCCGGGCGGCGGGTTGGGCCATCGTCACCTACAACGGCCGCGACCACACGCTGGTCGACCCGCAGGTCATCGCCTACGCGGACGCCGCGTCCGCCTTCCCGCGGTACGAGCTCCTGCAGTTCCGGCTCGGCGGGATCAACGAGTACCTCCGCATGCGGCAGGCGCCTGCCGGATGGTCGCCGTCCACCGCCCGCGCGCCACTCCCGGCTCGCGACTGAACCACAAGGAAGGAAAACCATGGCCAAGCCTCGCAATCTCACCCTCGCGCTGATCGTGATCGCGCTCGCCCAGCTGATGGTCGTGCTGGACACGACCATCGTCAACGTCGCGCTGCCCTCGATCCAGCGCGCGCTGAGATTCACCGCCACCGACCTCGAGTGGGTGGTCAACGGCTACGCGCTGGCCTTCGGCGGCCTGCTTCTGCTCGGCGGCAGGGCCGGCGATCTTTTCGGACGCCGAAGAATGTTCATCGCCGGAGTACTGCTGTTCGCCGCCGGCTCGTTTGCAGGCGGCCTGGCCGGCACGTCGACCTGGCTCATCGTGGCGCGCGTGGTCCAGGGGGCCGGCGCTGCGATCGTCGCGCCGACCGCGCTCTCCCTGATCGCGGACACCTTCCAGGAAGGCGCCGCACGGAACCGCGCGCTGGGCATCTACGCTGGAGCAGCAGGCGGCGGCGGCGCGGTCGGCCTGATCCTCGGAGGCCTGATCGTCAACTACCTGAGCTGGCGCTGGGTGCTCTTCGTCAACGTCCCGATCGCGCTGGCGCTCGCATTCGCCGCCCCACGCGTGCTCGCACCATCGGCGGCGCGTCCCGGCCGGCTCGACCTGCCGGGCGCTGTCGCGGTGACGGGCGCCCTGACCCTGGTCGTCTACGGCCTCTCGCGCGTCGCGACCACGAGCTGGAGCGACGCCACCACGGTCGCGACACTTGGCATTGGCGCCGCGCTGCTGGTGCTGTTCGTTTTGATCGAGCGACGGAGCTCGCAACCGCTCGTACCGCTCAAGTTGTTCGCGAACCGCAATCGCTCCGGCGCATACGGGCTGCGCATGGTGGCCGGTGCGACGACCCTTGCCGTCCTGTTCTTTCTGACCCAGTTCGTGCAGAACGTCCTCGGCTACAGCCCCCTGCAGGCCGGCCTGGCGTTCCTCCCGCTTGGTGTGGGCGTCGTGATCACCGCCCAGCTGACGTCGCGCGTGCTCGGACGCATCGGTCCGCGATTGCCGATCGCAGCGGGCGCACTCATCGTCGCCGCCGGCCTGGCGTGGCTCGCTCGCCTTTCCGCCGACGCCAACTACGCGACCGACATCCTCCCCGCGCTGGTCGCCGTCTCGATCGGGCTCGGCCTGATCTTCTTCCCGACCACGGTCGTCGCTGTGTCAGGCGCGGCTCGCCACGAGTCGGGCCTCGCTTCGGCGGTCCTCAACGTGAGCCAGCAGCTCGGCGGCTCGATCGGGCTGGCCGTCCTTGGCACGGTCGCCGCGAACGTGACCCGGAACAACCTCGCCCACATGCGCCCAACTCACGCCGCGATCGGCCAGGCCCTGACCGCAGGGTTCACGACCGCGTTCGAGATCGGCATCCTCATCGCGCTGGCCGGTTTTGTGCTGGCCCTCGTCACGATTCGCGCTCGCGGCAGGCGCCCCGTTGTGGATGCTCTGCCCGAGGCGGCCTGAGACAAAGTCACTGGGTCGGGAAAGGCGATTGCCACCAGTACGGCAGGTCGTCGACCTCGATCGCGACCACCCACTTGACCCACCAGAAACCGCGGCGGTCGGGTGCCACGAGACGGGCCGGGAATCCATGGCCCGCGTCGAGCGCCTGGCCGCCGAACCGCGTAGCCAGCAGGAGCCGGCTCGCCTCCTCGACCGGGAAGCGCCGGTCGTAGCCGGTGTGCGAAACAACCCGAATGCTCGTTGCGCCGTGCGTGTTGACCAGCCTGTCGAGTCGGACACCCGACCACTCCTGGGTGGAGTAGAAGCCGCCGGTGCAGTCCAGCGTCGCGACGAGCGTTTCGTTGAAAGCAGAGAGCTCGTCGTAGCCGATCCGGCGATCCCCCACCCGCAGCGCCCACTGGCCGGCGTCGAGGTGCGGGATCGGATCGAACATCCACGAGCTGACCGGCATCAGCTCCGGCTGGAAAGACCCCGACTCGTAGGAGCCGGTGAACCGCCGCCGCCGCCCCGGAAGCGCGGCTGCGCGGACGGCCAGCTCGCTGGCGCCGTACGTCAGGGCGGCGGCGGAAAGGACCCCTGCGCCGCGCAGGAATGTGCGCCGCGAGAGGTCGGTGCTGCGCAGCCGGATCCGGCGCGCCGCCAGATGCCAGACGACGAACGGAACCGCCACCAGGGCCGCACCGACGTGGAACTCCATCGCGGTGAACGGCCCGAAGAAGACGAACCCGATCGAATGGGCAAGGCCTGCTCCGAGCGAGATCAGCACCAGCACGCTGAGCGCGATCGAGCCCCAGCGACCCGGCCGCGGCCGGCCCAGGCCGCGGCGCGCCACCATCGACTTCCAGGGCAGCAGAAGCACGATCGCGACGCCGCTGGTTGCGTGGACGGCCAGCGACCAGCGTGCGGGCGCGGTCGCGTAAGCAAACGCGAGCCATCCCGTGGCAAACGCAACCACGAGCAGGCCCAGGAGCGCGAGGTTGGTGCGCGCGCCCACACGCGTGGGGACCCCACTCATACGCAGCCCACGCGTAGCACACTACGGCGTACGGCCATTCCCACCATGTCCAGATCTCACTAGGAGGAGAGACCCATGAACCTTTACTGGCGGTGGCTCTACGTCGGGTGGCTCGGCATCATCCTGGCGGCAATCATCTTGCAGTTCTACCTGGCCGGCTACGGCGTGTTCGGATTCAACGGGGTGAACGGCTTCAGCGCCCACTTTGTGGTCGGCGACTTGATCGGCATCGCAGGCCTGATCGGTATTGGAATCGCTTTTGCAACCCGCCAGCCAAGGCGGATCATCGGGGTCAACGTCCTGTTCGCGGTCTTGATGATCGTGCAGTTCTTCCTCGCCCACACGGGCGTGCAGGCGATCTCGGCACTGCACGTCGTGAACGGCGTCGCGATCCTCGGCGTGACCGGCTTCCTGACCCGGCTGGCCGCGATGCACGCCACGCAGAACCAGAAACAGGCTGGTCCCGCGCCGAGCTCGATGCCGGTCAGGCCCTGATGGCAGGCGACGTCTCGGGATTCGCCGCCAACGTCAAACCACTCTTCCGCGAACGCGACCGGGACTCGATGGACTTCGCCTTCGACCTGTGGTCGTACGAGGACGTCAAGGCAAACGCCGAGCACATCCTCGAGCGCCTGAAGGAGGGCGAGATGCCGTGCGACGGCGAGTGGCCGGCGGAGCAGATCGCGGTGTTCGAGAGATGGATCCAGGGCGGCAAGCAGCCCTAGCATCGAGGGGGCACGCTTCAGCGATGCGCAAGATCGACGCATTCGCCCACATCCTTCCGAGTCGGTACCTGGAACGTCTTGACGGGCATCTCGAACGCGCTGTGTCGAGCGATCAGCTCAGGTATTACCGCGAGGGCGTCTTCGAGTTCGATCCGTCGATCTCTGATCTCGACGCGAGGTGGCGGAAGGTCGAGCGCTTCGGCGACTACGCACAGGTCCTGGTCCTTGCCGTGCCGCCGTTGGAGGAGGTCGGTCCGCCGACCGTAGCCGCCGATCTGGCCCGCCTGGCCAACGATGAGATGGCGGCCCTCGTCGCGAAACACCCGGACCGCTTCGTCGGATTCGCCGCGGCACTGCCGTTGAGCGACGTCCAGGCATCGTTGATCGAGACGGATCGCGCCGTCGACGAGCTCGGCGCGTTGGGCGTGCAGATCTTCACCAACGTTCAGGGGCGGCCGCTGGACGACCCGGCGTTCGAGCCGCTGTTCGCCCGGCTGGAGTCGCTCGACTGCACGATCTGGCTGCATCCGACCCGGAATCGAACGTGGGCGGACTACCGCCTGGAGGCTCAATCGGACTACGGCCTGTGGTGGTCGATCGGCTGGCCCTACGAGACGGCCGCGGCTCTCGGGCGCCTGGTCTATTCCGGATTGATGGAGCGCCATCCGCGATTGAAGGTGATCGCGCACCACGGCGGCGGGATGGTCGCGCACTTCTCGGCGAGGCTCGGGATGGGACCTGGCTATCGCCAGGTCAAGGACACGCTCGCGCGGCCGCCGCTCGAATATTTCAAGATGTTCCACGCCGACACGGCCTTGTTCGGGGCGCCGCACGCCGTGCGATGCATGCTCGACTTCTTCGGACCATCGAACGTGCTCTTCGGGACCGACATGCCGCTCGGGCCGCCCGACGCGGTGGAGGCAACGATCGCGGACCTCGAGGCCGCGCCGCTTTCGGACCGCGAGAAATCCGCCGTCTATGCTGGTAACGCGAGACGGCTTTTCGGCATCCGAGAGGAGTAGAGCGATGGCTTCGGAACCACCCGCCGCAAAACCGCCCGAATCAGCCGCTCCCGCGACTCCGCCGCCTCCTCCCCCGCCGGGGCCTGACGCATCCCGCGAGGAGTGGCACGCGTGGCGCCGCCGGCAGCGCGACTACGAGCGATCGCAGTGGGCGCGTGGCGGCTGGTACGGACCGGGATGGGGACGGTTTGGTTGGGGCTGGTTCTGGGGCGCGGCCCTGGTTCTTCTTGGGGTCTACCTCCTGCTCGGCAACCTCGGGCTGTTGAGCTGGCTGCGAGGCGACATCGTGTGGCCGGTGTTGTTGATCCTGTTCGGCGTGGCCCTCATCGTCGGCCGTGGTCGTTGGTGGCGCTGACCGAGACCTGAGTCGCAGAGGACGCCTATTAGGGCGAGACATCCTTGACAAGCGAGCGAAGCACCGTCGTCAGCAGGCCACTCGCCACGCCGGCGCCGGCGTGACCCTGATCGTTCGGCGAAACCGTAACTCTGACCGCAAAGTACGGTCCGCCGCGGTGAGCCACGGCATCCCACGCGAGACCGAGGGGCGAGTCCGTTCCGGTCGCCACGACGCCGTCAGGACGCACCGCGGCGTAGGCCACCAACCTGGCGTCCGCACCGCGGTGGATGCGCGCCACCGTGATCCTGCCCGCTTCGGACTCGACGACTGAGGACGCGTCCACCAGGTATCCCTCGCCGACGTATCCCAGCTCCCCCGACCACGCGAAAAGGGCCTGCGGCAAGCCCGTCGCGCCTACGAACAGCTGCGCCTGAGCGCCGCCCTCGTTGGTGAGCAGCCACACCTGGTAGGTCATCTTGTTGGGCACGGGGTCGTAGGTGGTGGCGACGTTCCAGCCGCTCCCTGCGATCAACGCGCTCACGCCGGGCACAGGCGGCGCAGATGCGGGTGGCGCTTCGACCAGCGAACCAGCGAGCCCGGCCATCGCCACGAGCGCGACGACGACTACGACACGAGCAGCCGTGGCAGCCTCCGGAGACCCAGCGCGGTCATTGCAAACAACATGCCTGCGCAGAGGAACATGCCCGCGCTCAGGAGCGAGTGCGCGGCACCACTTTCCAGATTGGAGCCAGTCGTCCCAGCCGTGACGAGCACGAGCGTCACTCGAAGGATGTTCGTCAGGAGGACGATCGGGAGCGCGGATCCCAGCAGCAACAGCCGCACCGGCCAGGACTGCGTGACGAACGCAGCCACGATGAGTCCAAGGAAGAGCAGAGCCAGGAGTGAGCTCATGCCGCTGCAAACCTCGGCCACCACGAAGTGGTTGTTGCCGACGAAGAGGTCGACTCCAGACCTGGCGACGCCGGTGCCGACCAGGTTCGCGGTGGCCGCGGCTCCGGCGGCCGTGTTTTGCTGGAGCCAGAACCCAACCGAGTTGAGCAGACCGTAGTAGAGGCTGACGGTCGCGGTCAGCAGCAGAATCGGGAAGGCCAGCAGACGAGCGAAGCGGAGCCCGGCAAGGTAGGCCGCCGCGCCGAGGCTGGCCGGCAGCAGTGAAAGGCCTGCGATGGCGTGCACGCCCATTGCGCGCCCTGCGACCAGGGTCAACAGCCCCGCAACCAGAACAGGCACGCCGAGCCAGGTGCCGTCGCCCGCCGCGGCGGCGAGCTCTTTGCGGCGGAGGAAGATCAGCACGGCCGCGCCAGGCGGACCGAAGTATCCGAACGACAGCTCCTGGTTCGTGCCCCAAACGTCGAGCGCGTGCCCGAAAACAGGTACGTACAGGACGAAGAGGGCACCAACGACCACCGACGGACCGACCAGGGCCCACGTCCGAACCGGGCCTCTTGCGACGGTCGGTGTGCTCGGCGTCGATCCTCGCTGGAGCGAGGGAGCTAGTCCGACTTCGGCTTCCAGGTACGCCGCCTCAGGAGCGCGGCGCCGGCGAGCAGCGGAACAAGCCCGATCGCGACCAGGACGCTGCTTGGCAGCTCGGGCGTCACCGTCCCGCCCGGGCGGTTGTTGTTGTTCCCCTGATTGTTGTTGTTGTTCCCCTGGTTGTTGCCGTTCTGGTTGTTGTTGTTGCCGCCGGTAGCGGCGGCAACGATGGGATTGGCGAGCACGACGGCCGTCGCGGCGGCAACTGGAGAGGCGAGCAGGAGCATCAAGGTGGTTGCCGCGCCCGCGAATGACTTCATCTGGTGACCTCCACCTGGTTGAACAGTTCTGAGTCTGGATGGTGAGCGCGCGCCGCCTCTTTGTCGATCGGGATTAGCGGTTGCCGACCGGGACCGATGACCCAGGGTGATCCCGGCCCGGGCCCGACGCGGGATTCGCGTCCCGACCCAGATCCTCATTAGGATTCGTTGGGGGGAGGGTGGTGCCTGCCCAGCCCGCCGCTTCTCGCCGGCTTTGGGGGCACAAGTAGTGGGGGAAAGAGCCTATGCGCAGCCTGTTTCGCCGCCGTTGGATGGCAGTCGTCCCAGTCGCCACCGCCCTGGCGGTCGTCGGTGGCATCCTGGGCCTCGCCGCTTCGAACGTTCACCTGGCATCGACGACCGACCCGTACACGGGCTGCCATATCGGCGGTCCCGGCTTCAACAGCGTCAACGCCGAGGTCGAGCCGTTCGTCTCGGTCAACCCCAAGCGTGGGAACAACCTCGTCGGCGTGTTTCAGCAGGACCGCTGGTATGACGGCGGCTCGCACGGCGTCGTCGCCAGCTTTTCGCTCAACGGCGGGGACAGCTGGTCCGTGGTGCCGCTGCCTTTCAGCTCATGCGCGCCCGGAGGCATGCCCTACCAGCGGGCTTCGGACCCCTGGGTCTCCTTCGGTCCCGATGGCAAGGCTTACGTAAACGCCCTTCAGTTCGATGAGACGACACCGCGAAACGCGGTGAGCGCCGCAACGTCGACGGATGGTGGGCGAACATGGGACGACGTCCGCGCGATCATCACCGACAACAACAAAGACATCTTCGACGACAAGAACTCCATCACCGCCGACCCGAAGAAGGCGGGGACGGCTTACTCGGTGTGGGATCGCGGCAGCCTCAGCCACAACAACCAGCCCGCATATTTCTCGAAGACGACGGACGGCGGCGCGACGTGGAGCACGCCGATCGCAATCACCAGCACGGCAGACGCGGTGGGGACGATCGGGAACATCGTCGTCGTCGATCCGCGCAACGGCACGCTCTATGACGTGTTCGACAACTTCACCTTCACGCCCAGCGGCTTCGTTGCGACGGCGGTGGAGAGCATCATCAAATCGACCGACGGCGGCGGCACGTGGTCGGCGCCGGTTGGCATCGCGGACGACACGGACGTCGGCGCAATCGACCTCGTGACGGGCGCGGTCCTGCGCACCGGCTCGGGCCTCCCCGACGTGGCGATCGACGCGAAGACCGGACAGCTCTACGTGGTCTGGGAGGACTCGCGATTCAGCAACGGGGCCTTCGACGAGGTCGCGCTGTCCACGTCATCCGATGGCGGCGCCACGTGGAGCACGCCGAGCAGGGTGAACAAGCCCACCGGACTGCCGGCCGTCACGCCGATGGTCGCGGTCAACTCGGATGGCACCGTCGGCGTCTCCTATTACGACTTCCGCACCGTTCCCGACGCGAACTTCCCGACGACTGACCCGTCCACGCTTCCGACGAGCTACTGGCTCACCACGTCCCCGCGCGGCGGGGCCTCCTTCAACAAGGAGATCGCGATCATCACAACGCCGTTCGACCTGCTCAGCGCCGCGAACGCTTTCGGGTACTTCGTTGGCGACTACCAGGGTCTCGCGACGCGTGGCGACTCTTTCGTCGCCTTCTTCGGTCAGGCGACCGGGAGTGAGACGCAGGGCAGCAACCCGCGCAACCGGTCCGACATCTTCTCGAGGACGATCGGGTCCGGAGACGAAGGACAGAACGCGCAGAGCTCGGCTGCACCGTCCGCATCCTCGAAGGTGCAGGCAGCCCAGGCCGGCCGCGCGCACCCCCGAACCACGCGTCAGTACTGAACGGAGTTGAGTGGGTGGGCTCGGCGCCCACCCACTCCATCGCAGCGTTTGCGCAATAAGCAAGCGTGGGAGGCGGGGAGAAACGCGCGTTTTGCGCAAAGCGTGCGCAATCGAACGGATGCGTGGAGCCCACGCCCGGATTCGAACCGGGGACCTTTTCCTTACCAAGGAAATGCTCTACCGCCTGAGCTACGTGGGCGGGGCTCCGTTGCGATTTTATCTGCTACATACTGGCGGCCAGATTGACCGCGAACATCGACGAGGTTCTCGAACGGGCCAGGCGGCGACTGCGGCGCCTCACCGCAGACCAGGCCGCAGCCGAGCAGGCCGCGGGCGCCATGCTGGTCGACACCCGCACCGAACATCAGAGGTCGCGGGACGGCAGCGTCCCCGGCGCGCTGGTCATCGATCGCACCGTGCTGGAGTGGCGGCTTGACCCGACGTCCTCATCGCGTGTCGAGCAAGCCACGAGTCACGACATCCGAGTCATCGTGATCTGCGCCGAGGGCTACTCGTCCAGCCTTGCCGCGGTCTCACTGCAGGACATCGGCCTGATCAACGCAACCGACGTCATCGGAGGGTTCCAGGCCTGGAAAACCGCCGGCCTACCGGTCGGGCGCTAGAGGCCCGAGGCCACCTTCCCGACGTCGGTCATGATCTCCGCCTTGCCCCGGATCTTGATCGCCGCGGTCAGCTCGGTGAACTGCGCGACCAGCACCTCGCCTGCGTCCAGGCGCTCGGAGTGGTGTGACCGCGTGTCCTTGCCCCGCGTCAGACCCATGATCACAACGCCGTCCTCCAGCGCCTTGACCACGATGTAGCGCCCGCTACCCTCTGCGTCCTCGTTCACCATTTGCCCGTCCATTGCCGTTGGACTGCGCCTTCGGCCTCACCGTCTCCAGCCTGGTCGCCGGCTGACCCACCAGCTGATCGATCTCCTCGACCAGGGCCGGACCGGCGAGGACATGATAACGATCGGCGTTCACGATCACTTCGCGGCTCCCGATCACCACGTGCAGCACGACGTCGTCTGCGCCCGGGTGGCGCGCCAGGACGGCCTCCAGCTGCTCCGCCAGGCCCGCATCGCCGCCGGGCAGGAGCACGTGGACCAGCTGGCGGCGCGACACCGGAACGCATTCCGGGTCGTCCCACAGCCAGGCCATGTCGGCCACGACCGACGCGGTCTCGACCTCGGGTTCCATCTCCGGCTCCACGGGCGACGCGGCGGCGCCGCTCGCGCGAGTGCTGCCCGCACGCGCGTCGACCTTGCCCTGCACGACCAACACCTTGTCGGGCTCGAACAAGAGCCGCGTCTGCTCGAAGATTCTCGGAAACAGCACGACGTCGACCGCGCCGGTCAGGTCCTCGAGCGTCGCGTAGGCCATGATCTGGCCCTTGCGCGTGACGACGCGCCGAACCTCGCGCACGAGACCCGCCACCCGCACCTCGGTGTCCTGCAGGGCGCTCGTGACCTCGACGGCCTGGGTGTCCGCCAGCCGGGCCAGCTCGGTGGCGATGCGGCGAAGGGGATGGTCACTCAGGTACAGGCCGAGCAGCTCCTTCTCGAGCCGCAGCTTCTCGTCGCCGGCCATCGGCGCGACGTCGATCGTCAATCCGAAGTCGTCGTGCGTCTCCCCCACCGCGCCGACCATGTCGAGGAGCGAGGTCTGGCCCGACTCACGGTCGCGCCGCGCGCGTTCGGCACGACTCACGGCGTGGTCTAGAGCGGCCAGCAATCGGGCTCTCTCCCCCAACGAGTCGCACGCACCCGACTGGACCAGTGACTCCAGCACGCGGCGGTTGACGTCCTGGATCGCCGAGGTGCGCTCGCACAGATCCTCGAGCGACTTGTACTCGCCGTCGGCTTCTCGCAGGGCGACGATGCTGTCGACCGCGTGGCGGCCCACGTTCTTGATCGCCGCCAGCCCGAACCGGATCCGCGAGTCCGACATGGTGAAATCGGTGCGAGACTGGTTGATGTCCGGCGGCAGGACGTCGATGCTGCGCAGCCGGCAGTCCACGATCGCCGTCGCCACACGCTCCGCGTTGCCCTCCATGTTCACCAGCAGCGCCGTCATGTACTCGAGCGGGTAGTTCGCCTTCAAGTAAGCGGTCTGGTAGCTGATCACGGCGTACGCGGCGGAGTGGCTCTTGTTGAATCCGTACGAAGCGAAAGCGGCGATGCGGTCGAAGAGTTGCTCCGCAGCCGCCGGGGCGATCCCTTTGCCGACCGCCCCCTGGACGAACTTCTCGCGCTGCTGGGCCATCTTGACGCGGTCTTTCTTGCCCATCGCCGAGCGCAGGATGTCCGCCTCGGAGAGCTTGAACCCGGCCAGTACGCGGGCCGCCTCCATGACCTGCTCCTGGTAGGTGAAAACGCCGTACGTGCTTTCGAGGATCGGTTGGAGCCATTCGTGCGGATACTCGATGCGCTCGCGTCCATTCTTCCGGGCGATGTACGCAGGGATGTCCTGCATCGGTCCGGGCCGAAAGAGAGCGATCGCAACGATGATGTCCTCGAAGCGCGTCGGCTTCATGTCCATCAACATCCGCCGCATCCCCGCACCTTCGAGCTGGAACACGCCGTGGGTGTCGCCGTCGGAGATGAGCTGGTACGTCTTCCCATCGTCGTAGGGGATCTTCTCGATGTCGATGTCCGCGCCGGTGCGTTCCTTGATCAGGCGAAGGCAGGTCGCGATGATGTCGAGGTTCTGCAGGCCGAGGAAGTCGATCTTGAGCAGCCCGATGTCGCCGACCGCCTTCATGTCGTACTGGGTGATCACCGCTTCGCGACCGGGGCCGTACTGCAGTGGCGTGTAGTGCACCAGCGGTTCGGGCGCGATCACGACGCCCGCCGCGTGCGTGCTCACGTTGCGTGAGACACCTTCGAGCGTCCTGGCGACATCGATCAGATGCTTGGCCTCCTCGCTCGATTCGTAGGCCTCGCGGAACTCGGGGACCTCCTTGATCGTATCCTCCAGCGTCTTGGAGCGGCCTTGCCAGACGGGCACGAGCTTGGCCAGGCGGTCGGTGTCGCGGAGGGGCACCTCCAGCACCCGACCGACATCGCGGATGGCCGCTTTGGACGCCATCGTGGTGAAGGTGATGATCTGGGCGACCCGATCGGCGCCGTACTTCTCGGAGACGTAGCGGATCACCCGCTCGCGGCCCTCGACCGAGAAGTCGCAGTCGATGTCCGGCATGGACACGCGGTCGATGTTCAGGAACCGCTCGAAGATCAGGCCGTGCTGCAGGGGGTCGAGGTTGGTGATGCCGAGGCAGTACGAGACGAGGCTCCCTGCTGCGCTGCCCCGACCGGGGCCGACGACTATGCCGTTCTGGCGGGCGAAGTTGTAGAAGTCCCAGACGATCAAGAAGTAGGACGCGTAGCCGGTCTGCTTGATGACCGCCAGCTCGAGGTCGGCTCGCTCCTTGATCGCCGCGGCGGGCTTGCCGAAGCGCCACTCGAGGCCCTTGTAGACAAGCCTGGTCAGGTACTCGTCCGGCTTGAGGCCGTCCGGCACGTCGAAAGGCGGCAGCAGCGTCGCGCCGAGGTCGAGCTTCAGGTCGCACTGGTCCGCGACCTCGAGCGTGCTCGCCAGCGCCTCGGGCAGGTCAGCGAACGTCTCGGCCATCTCGGCCGGCGTCTTGAGGTAGTTCTCCTGGGTCGAGAAGCGCCAGCGGTTCGGGTCGTTGAACCGAGCGCCCGTCTGGAGACACAAAAGCACGTCGTGCGCCTCCGAGTCGTGGCGGTGGACGTAATGCAGATCGTTGGTCGCGCAAAGGCGCAGGCCGAGCTCCTGGCCAAACCGCGCGAGCACGGTGTTGACCTCATTCTGCTTGTCGATCCCGTGGCGCTGGACCTCGAGCAGAAAACGGTCCTTGCCGAAGATGTCCCTGTACGTGCCGACTGATTCGCGCGCTCCGTCGATGTCGCCGTCCACCACCCGGCTCGCCACCTCGCCCTGGAGACAGCCCGACAACGCGATCAAGCCCGCGGAGTGCTCGGCCAGGATCTCCTTGTCGATCCTGGGCTTGTAGTACATGCCCTCCATCTGGCCGACGGTGCAGAGCCGCATGAGGTTCACGTACCCCTCGTGGCTGGCGGCCAGCAGGGTCAGGTGGTTGGGGTCGCGGTCGACGCGTCCCTCGCGCAGCAGGCGCGATCGCGGGGCGACGTAGACCTCGCAGCCGATGATCGGCTTGACGTGGTGAGCCTTGCAGGCCTTGTAGAAGTGGATCGCGCCGTACATGACGCCGTGGTCGGTGAGCCCGATCGCGGGCATGCCGAGCTCGGCGGCGCGGGCGACCATGGCGTTGATCCGGCTCGCGCCATCGAGGAGCGAGTACTCGGTGTGGTTGTGGAGGTGGACGAAGGTTTCTGGGGCGTGCGGCATCGTTTTGGCTCGGGTGTGGCGGACCCCTCGGATAGTCTAAGGACTGAAATGGCCCGGCTCGCGCTCCCTTCGCTCGCTTACGGGCCGGCCGAGATGGCCCATTCCGGGATTCGCGAGATCTCCAACGAGGCGATGCGCACGCCGGGCTCGATCCGGCTCGACGTCGGCCAGCCCAACTTCCCGACGCCCCAACACGTCAAGGACGCCGGTAAGAAGGCGATCGACGACAACATGACGTTCTACACGCACACCCAGGGCATCCTGTCGCTTCGCGAGAAGCTGGTCGACAAGCTCGCGCGCGTGAACGGGATCATGACGACGACCGAACAGATCGCGTGCGCGCCGGGCGGAGT
>DATIOJ010000015.1:0-30337 GCA_035473355.1 Candidatus Limnocylindrales bacterium | reverse complement strand
GCGCGCTCGCGAGCTGAGCGCCTGCCCTCAGAGTGAGGGTGGTCGCCAGGCGCCGGTCGTCGTCCGTGAACTCGGCCACGTTGCTCGCCAGGACGATGAACCCGCCGATCCGGTCGCCGATGGGCATCGGCACGGCGAGGGAGCCCTGGACGTGGAGGTCGTCCGGGAGGTAGGCGAACAGCTCGCGCAGAGACCCGTTGCCCTGACCGGCGTAGGCCTGGCCCGACTCGATCGCGGCCACCAGCGGTCCGGTGCCGTTCTGCCGCCGGTTGATCGCGGCCGGATGCATGTGGTCGAGGCCGATGCCCTGGGCCTGCGGCACGAACTGCCGCTGGTCGGCCGAGGCGAGGTAGCACCAGGCAAGGTCGGCGCCCACCTGCTGGGCGATGTTCGTCGTCAGGGCGCCCATGTCACCCGGAGCCGCAATGGATTCGCTTTCGGAGGTGGCTGCCAGAAACGCGCGGTGCTTCTGCTGCAGCTCGCGGGCCTGGCGCTGGATCGTCTCTGTGAAATCCCGGTAAGCGTCCCCGGCAACAGCTCCGCCCTCGCCCAGCAGGAGCAGGCCGATGAGCTGGAGGATCAGGTCGCCCTGCCGTGGGTTGGACTGGGCGCTCAGCAACGACAGCACCAGCGCGGCGGCCGCGATCGGAACCGAAAGCCGCCACGTACGCCAGGTCACTCCGGCGGCCACGGCGAGCACCCCCGCCAGCGCCGCCACCCCCGTCGCCCAGCCCTCCCGCCCGCTCGCGTTGAGGGAGCCTCCGGCCAGGACCAGCAGCACGGCGGCCGCCGAGGCGCCGATCCTGTAGCCCAGAAGCGCCTTGATCGAGTTCATTTTGGCGGGAAGTAAGTCTAGGTTCGGGTCCAGCAGGGGATGCTAGATATCGAATCTAAACTTCATGGCAACCCTGAGATGACGGTATCCGAGCTTCTCCGCGTCGCCGATCACCTCGACCCGAAGGGGCAGGTGATGGTCCGCAAGGCGTACGAGCGCGCCGCCAGCGCCCACCACGGCCAGCACCGCCTGTCCGGCGAGGACTACGTCAACCACCCGCTCGAGGTGGCCGCCATCCTCGCCGACCTGGAGCTGGACGCCGAGACCATCGCCGCCGCGCTGCTGCACGACACGGTCGAGGACACCAACCTGACCGCCGACGAGGTCAAGCGCGAGTTCGGTCCCGAGGTCGCCCGGCTGGTCGACGGCGTGACCAAGCTGGGTCGGATCGCCCTCCGCACCGACCAGCAGCAGCAGGCCGAGAACATCCGGAAGATGATGGTTGCGATGGCGGAGGACCTGCGGGTCGTCCTCATCAAGCTCGCCGACCGGCTGCACAACATGCGGACCCTGCAGCCGCTGGCCGAGCCCAAGCGCCGCAAGATCTCCCGCGAGACGCTGGACATCTACGCGCCCCTGGCCCACCGGCTAGGCATCGGCCAGATCAAGTGGGAGCTGGAGGACCTCGCCTTCCGCAACCTCGAGCCCGAGGCTTATGAGGACGTCGTCCGCCGCATCGCCCGCAAGCGTCACGAGCGCGAGTCCCTGGTGTCCGACCTGCGGGAGATCCTCGCCCGCGAGCTCGAGAAGGTCGGCATCCAGGCCGAGATCACCGGACGGCCGAAGCACATCTACTCGGTCTGGCAGAAGATGACGCGGGAGAGCAAGGACTTCTCCGAGATCTACGACCTCTCCGCGATTCGGGTCCAGGTCGACTCAGTGCGCGACTGTTACGGCGTGCTCGGCGTGGTGCATTCGCTCTGGAAGCCGATGCCCGGCCGCTTCAAGGACTACATCGCTATGCCGAAGTCGAACGGCTACCAATCGCTACACACGACGGTGATCACGCACACGGGCGAGCCGATCGAGATCCAGATCCGCACCCACGAGATGCACCGCGTGGCCGAGTTCGGCGTGGCGGCGCACTGGACCTACAAGGAAGGCGGCAAGGACGCGACCTTCGACCAGAAGCTGTCGTGGCTGCGCAGCCTCCTCGAATGGCAGAACGAGGTGGGGGACGCCGAGTCGTTCCTCAACACCGTCAAGGTCGACCTCTTCCAGGATGAGGTGTATGTGTTCACGCCGCGCGGCGACGTGATCAATCTGCCCTCCGGGTCCACGCCGGTCGACTTCGCCTACCGCATCCACACCGAGGTCGGCCACCACTGCATCGGCGCCAAGGTGAACGGCCGCATGGTGCCGCTCGACTACGCGCTGCAAAACGGCGAGATCGTCGAGGTCCTGACCTCAAAGGGGCCGCACGGCCCGAGCCGGGACTGGCTCAACTTCGTCAAGAGCGCATCGGCCAAAGAGCGGATCCGCAAGTGGTTCAAGAGCCAGCGGCGCGAGGAGAACGTGGCCAAGGGCCGCGACCTGCTCGACAAAGAGCTGCACCGCATGCACCGCGTCAACCTCGCGGACCTGCCCGAAGCCAAGCTGCACGAGATCGCGAGCCTGCACAAGTTCGCGACGGTCGACGACTTCACGGC
This sequence comes from Candidatus Limnocylindrales bacterium, assembly GCA_035473355.1. Taxonomy (GTDB): domain Bacteria; phylum Chloroflexota; class Dormibacteria; order Dormibacterales; family Dormibacteraceae; genus 40CM-4-65-16. Next base: position 27,853 of record DATIOJ010000015.1, on the reverse strand, counting down.
GGCGATCGGCTACGGCGACCTTTCGCCGCACGCGGTGGTGATGCGGATGGCCTTGAGTCTCGACACTCCCGGCGGCGACCTGCGGACCATCCCGCTGATCCCGCAGGTCCAGCCATCGCCTCGCGTCCTCGTCCGGGGCGAGAAGGGAATCCTGACGTCGGTCGCGACGTGCTGCCAGCCCGTGCCAGGCGACGCGATAGTCGGTTACACGACGCGGGGCAAGGGAGTGACGGTGCACCGCGCGGACTGCATCAACGCGGTCAACGCGCAGGACTCGGCGCGCGTCGTTCCGGTGGACTGGGAGTCAGACGCGACGCACCTCTACCCGGTCGCGATCAAGATCGAGGCGTGGGACCGCCAGGGTCTGATGCGCGACATCGCCACCGTGGTGGCGGAGAACCGGGTCAACATGTCGGCGCTTGAGGTCCACGTCTATGACGACAAGACTGCCGTCGTCTCGGCCACGGTGGAGATCGACTCGCTCGCCCAGCTCTCGCGTCTGATGGAGAAGCTCGAGGGCGTGAAGGACGTGCACACCGTCGCTCGCGAAGCCTCCTAGAAAATTGCCCGTTCAGGTCGAGGTCACGACGGATCGCCGCTTCGGCACCAACTCGTATCTGGTCGAAGACGAGGACACCCGCGACGCGGTCGTCATCGATTCCAACCTGGAACCGGACCTGATCATCGACCTGGCGCGGCAGCGCGAGGCGAACGTCCGGGCGATCCTCTTGACGCACACCGACCTGGACCACATCGCAGGGCTGCACGAGCTGCGTGAGGCGCTGGGCCCGATACCGATCGCCGTCCATTCCGCCGAGCGAGAGGTGGTCGAGAAGGGGAAGCCGCTCCGCAGGGAGTTCGGCCCTCTTGCCACCCAGCTCGGCAACGTCGCCGACCTCGTCGAGGGCGAGCCCTACCGCGCCGGTTCGCTCGAGTTCGAGGTTCTGCACACGCCTGGCCACAGCCCGGGCGGCGTCACGCTGAAGATCGACGGCTACCTGTTCACGGGCGACGCGCTGTTTGCGAGCTCGATCGGCCGGTCCGACTTCGCCAACTCGGATGGCGCCGCACTGATCGATGGGATCCGCGCCAAGCTCCTTACCCAGCCCGACGACACGATCGTCTACAGCGGACACGGGCCGGCGACCACGATCGGCCGCGAGCGCAAGACGAACCCCTTCCTGACCTGAACCCCGGTTAGTCCGGACAATGCCGCCTCAACTCAGCCGAATTCCCCGGATAGTCCGGACTATCCGAGGGGGAGGGGCTAGTGGCTCAGGGTCAGGACCACGATCAAGGCCGGCCCCAAAAGGACCAGCCATAGTGTCGGGAAGACGCAGCCCACCGTTGGAAGCAGGATCTTGAGCGATGCCCGCGCCGCCTCGGTGCGGATCTTGAGCCGGCGCTTGACCCGCATCTGCGCGGCTTGCGCGGCGATGGTGCGGGCGATCGGCACGCCGGTCCGCTCAGCGAACAGGATGCCGCGGACCAGCGAGGTGAAATCGTCGATCCCGGTCGCCGCCGCCATCTCCTCGAGCGCCTCCTGCCGCGGACGTCCCAGCTGGATCTCGCGCAGGGCGCGCGCCACGAGCAGCGTCAGCGAGTCGTCCTGGTGGCGCACGAGCTGCTCGAGCGCTCGGTCCAGGCCGAGCCCCGCCTCCATGCTGATGGCGACCACGTCGAGCGCATTCGGCAGGGACGCCTCGAGCTCGGAGCGGCGCTCCCGGACCAGCTGGTCCAGCCACACCACCGGCAGGTAGAAGCCCGCCGCGACACCGAACAAGAGCGCAAGGCCGATCCCGATCGGCGTGCCGATGAACATCCCAAAAGCAGTCCCGATGGCTCCAAGTCCCGCGGCGGCGGCGATGCGAAGCGTCTGCAGACCGGCGGGGTCGAGGCCGAGCGGGTTGCCGACGAAATCGAGCTGGCGCCTGAAGTGGGCGGCCTGCGCATCGGGCGTCAGGCGCATCGTCTGTCGCTCGAACCAACGCCGCATCGGTCCGAAAAGACGCTCGGCAAGCGGCTTCTCGAGCTGCAATGCGACGGCGCTCTGGCCGAGACCCACCTCCTGGCGCGCGAGTCGCTCCCGCGCCAGCGTGGCCGGGTCGGCGGCGCGCGACGAGATGATGCCGATCGTCAACAGGTAGGCGCCCAACGCCGCCGCGACGCCGATGATGATGGGAAGCGCGCTCATGTGATCGCCGTCAGGCGCCGGATGATCAGGTTGCCGACTAAGAGAAGGACGCCGGCGAGCGTGAGCATGAACCAGCCGATGGGGTTCACGAGCATCGGCCGGAAGTAGTCACGGACGATGAAGTAGAGCAGCAGGGCCGCGACGATAGGCAGCAGGGTGATGATCAGCGCGGTGGCCCGCGACTGCGCCGTCGCGGCGTTGATCTCGGCGCGCATCTCTTCGCGCTGGCGCATGGTGTCGGCCAACGTGACGAGGATGGCCGGCAGGTCACCGCCGATCGACCTCTGGATGGTGATCACCATGACCATCAGCCGAAGATCGTTGCTTCCGATGCGTTTGACCATGTTGTTCAGGGCGCTCTCCACCGACGCTCCGAGCTCGATCTCGCGTCGGGCAAGGGAGAACTCGCTGGAGACCGGTGGGCCCGCGTTGTCGGTCACCGACGTCAGCGACTGCGCCACCGATTGACCGGCCTTCATCGAGTTGGCGATGAGCTCCATCGCGCGAGGGAGCTGGGCATCGAACTGCTGGAGGCGATGGCCTCGGCGATTCCTCAGGTAGAGCGCGGGCAGCAGGTAGCCGATCGCGGCCAGGACGAGGAACTCGCCGCCGACGCCGAACCGCAGCAGGCCGAGCACGGCAAACAGCACCGCCACGCCGAGCTGGATGATGCGGAACTCGTAAGGCCGCAGCTCGATGTCGGCGCTGACCAGGTCGCGCTGCAGCCTGCTGGTCTGCTGCTCGGCGGCGATCCACGCGGGAGTTCCGGTCGGCTCGAAGCGGCGCCTCAGCTGCTCCCGAACGTCCGCCAGCGTGCGGTACGAGGCGCGCACGTTCTCCTGAGGGCTCGCCAGCTGCTGCGAGCGGACCAGGCCGTACACCACGAGCCCGACCCCGATCGCCGCCGCGACGGCGACCAGGACGATGGTGGTGCCCAAGCTAGAGGCCTAGTGCGACGTGAAGTGCCACCGGCCGTCGACTTCGCGTGGACCGACGCCTCCCGCGGCCGACACGTCGGGGCACTTGGTATCCGGTGACGTCGGCAGATTCCCGTAGTCGGTGTAGGACTCGAGCTCGTACTTCACGGTCGAGTTGCTCAGGAGCCACGTCAGGTATTCGGAGTCGCAAGCGGTCATCAGCACGGTCAGGCTGCTCGTGAGGGCACCGGAAGCTCCGCCCTGGCCGCCGGTGGCGGGGCCGACGCGAAGGACGTCGACGTCGCGAAACACGGTCCGCACCACCGAGGTCCCGGGAGTCTGCCCGAACGTCGAGGTGTTGATGGTGGCGAGCATCGTGATGCGGTCCCCGACCTGGACGTAGCCGCCAACCCCCACCTGCTCACTGGTCGGAATGGTCACGGCGATCCAGCCCTTTGGAATGGGGAGGTACGCCACGTCGCTGCTGCTCAGCAGGTCGCTCGAGGCGGCGACCAGGTTGGCCGTGACCGGGCTGCCGGCCGGGATGTCGACTCGCGCCCCCTTTCCCGCCACCTCCTTGACGCCACTGAAGGCTTGCGGCGGGGCGGGGTTGACGTTGGCGAGGGTCAGGTCGCCGGCCTGGATGAGCGTCCGGGCGCGGATGTCGTGGCTTGCCACGACGACCTTCGTGCCGCCGTTCGAGCTTTGAAGCAAGGGGAGGCTCGCGATGGCGGCAGCCGTGCCGAACGCGAGCACCGCCAGCACCGCCCCGATGACGATGTAGAGGCGTCCGCCGCGCCGCCGGGTCAGTGCGGAGGTGGCTATGGACACTTAGTCGCGCGCAAGCTTCACAAAAAGTCCCGCGTAAAGCAACTCATTCGACGAGAACGGCCTCGACCAGGGCGGTGCTCACCCCGTAGTCGCTGCCGATCGCCGTCCCTGCCCCGGCGGCCGCCGAGACGGTGAGCGTGCCGCAGGCGAGGGTCCCGTCGAGCGTGCTGGTGCCGTTGACGGTGTCGGTGCAGGTCCCCGTCCAGAAGACCGACCCGAGCAGCCAGTGCCGGGCCGAAGCGCCCTTGATCGCGATCTGGCCCGTGCTTGACGCCGGCGCCCACACGAGCAGGTTCCAGCACGCCCGGTCGCCGGCGGGGCACCAGGCAGATCCCGGGCAGCTGGCGTCCCCGGCGGGCGCGGACGAGCAGGGCGCGGCGAACCAGGTGTAGCCGCCGCCAGACGGATCGGCGGCAGCGTTCGGGGGGCACGCCGAGATCGAGCACGGGGTGGACCCGAGCTGGCAGGTGGCCACAGCGCAGCCGGCCCCGCCGCCTGCCGCACAGGTCCCCGTCGAAAGCCCGGCCTGGTTGACGAACTCGAGCGTGACGTCGCGGGCCAGGAGGGTGCTTCCGTTCAGGCAGATGCCTCCGCCCCCAGCGAAACCGGACCCGTTGAAGTAGTAGAAGCCCGGGTCGAGCACCGCCCCCGCGACCACGCCGGCGCCGGAGGGCTTGAAGGTCGCGATCACGGCTGACCATGTCGTGTCGGACGTGTAGGTCACCGTTTCGCTCGCGACAGCCGCCGGAAGGTTCAATCGATCCTCAGAGCCATAGCCGCTGCCCGGGTCGTTGACCAGGCTGGTCCATCCGGCACCCGGCGTGTACGTATTGCCCGCGCCTGCCGGTGCGAAACCCACGTTCGTGATCACCAGCTCGTTGGCCATCGTGGTTGCGGCCGAGGTCGCGATCGTCGCGGTCTTCCCGGGCACGACCACCGTGACCGAGCCCGTCCGGTCCAGCGGGGCGGCGGCCACCACACCGTTCCATTCAGTCATCTGTGCCCAGACGTTGATCGACGCGGGGCTCGCGCCGAAGTCCACCGTTCCAGCGGCTCCAATCCCACCCGGGTTGTTGGGGTAGTACCAGATGTCAGTGTGCCTCGCGCCGTCGAGGGAGGCGCTGGCGGCCTGGACCCAGCCCGCCGGCGCGGTGAACGGCTTGTTGGACGGGTTCACCTCCGAGATGATCGTGACCACGAGCAGGGTGCCGGCGGTGCTCAAGACCGGTAGCGACGGGAAGACGTCTTTGGTCGCGGGTCCGACCTCGGGTCCGGTCTGGCGGTTGCTGATGCTCCCGCCGGCGGGGAGCAGATTCGGGTTGAGATATCCGTAGCAGCTCGGCTTGAAGTGATAGAAGTTGCTCGCGTCTTTGGCCGGCACCGGGCCCAGGCCCGTCGCAACCGTGGTGCCCGAGACCTGGATGTTGGGCATCACAGCGCCAGCGTTGCACGCCGCCCCGCCCGTCCCCTGCAGCGTGGCGATCGCGGCGGGGTCGGTGTTCGGATCCGGAGGACGGGCGGTCGAAACGGGTGGGACGGGAATAGGCGCCTTGCCGGCCGCGCACGGATTCGGGTTGATCGCCGCATCGCCCGCCGAGAGGTACGCGCTCGTCCCGGATGTGCCGCACGTCATCGCGACGTGACCGGACAGTTCGGAGCCGTCGGCGCACACCGCCTTGGTCGAACCCGCGTTGGCGCCCGCGACGCACAGCCCGCCGGCGTTGACCCAGCTCTGACCGCCGGCGTACACCGACACGTTGCCGACGTCTGAGTATGTGCTCGACGCTGCGTCGAAGCGGCTGTGAGCGTAAAGCCCGCAGGTGCCGCTGAGGGCGATCGCGTTGGACGCGGCCACGCTGCCCGCCACGTTGAACTGCCCGGCCGTGCACGAGAGCGTCGTTGCGGTGAGCGCGGCCGTTGATCCATTGAGCTGCTGGGCGACGGCTCGGCGCTTGACGTTGGTGTTCGACGCGCCGGCGTAGTTTCCGAACGAGATCGGCAGCACCTCTGTGAGGATCACCTCCACCTGCTGCTGGTGCGAGCGGTACGGGTAGTGGATGGTCTCGGTGATGCCCGGCGCGAACGTGTCGGTCCCGGTGTAGCCCGCGGCGCACGAGCCGGCGCCGATGCTCAGGGCGCCCGTCCGGCTTCGCTGCGTGGCGACGAACGTGTCCGCCTCGGTGATCACCGTGCTGGCTGATCCCGCGCCGCACCCGACACCGATCTTCAGCGCTGCATCGAGGGCCGCCTGGTCGACGATCTGCTGGAGCTGGTTGCGCTGCCACTCCACCGAACCGGCGAGCAGGATGAGCGCAGCCGAGCCGATGAGCGCGATCAACCACACGGCGACGATCACCAGCACCTGTCCGGATTGCCGCTGCCTCAATACTCCAACCTCTCGACCGACTGGGAGTCGAACGTGATCGTGCTGGGGATGCCGAGCAACGTGTTTAGCACCGGCTTCCACTGCAGCTTCAGGTCGACGACAACGAGCTGATGGCCTGTCGTGCGTACGGCCGCGCCGCTCGCCGCGGCGCACGTGGGACAGCTCCAGCGGGGATTCGGATTGCCGGCCGTGGAGTCGAGCTCGTAGATGAACACGTAGACCGTGCTCGCGTTGATCGCCCCGTTGAGCGTGATCGTTCCCGGCTGCAGCGGGTTCGCGTTCGCGACGTATGTGCCGTAGGCGGGCGGGCTGCTGATCGCGTTCGAGTCCTGGTAGACGACCGACATGCCGAGCGCATCGAGCTGGTGTGCGACGTTGGTCAGGGGCGCGAGCGAGCACGGCGCGGCCAGCGCGGTGCAGGTGGGCGCCAGCGTGTTGGAGCCGCTGTAGTAGCCGAGCACCGCCTGCCGCGCCATGTCGCGGGACGCGCCCTGCAGCATCGTGTAGATCAGGAGGCCGCGTCCGAGGTCAACCGTCGCGCCGATCAGCAGGAAGATCATCGGCGCGATGAGGGCGAACTCCAGCAGCGCCTGCCCTCCCCATTTATGGAGATGTGCCGGTCCTCCCCGCTGGCGGGGAGGTGGCGCGAAGCGCCGGAGGGGAGGTGGAGTTACCACGACGTCGTGGCGCGGCTCGACCCCGAGATCGTTATCCCCCCGCCGAGGACGTTGAGGTCGCTGAACCCGTAGTAGACGTAGACGTCGACCTCCGACTGGTAGAGCGTCTGGACGGCCCCGGTGCAGTTGGCGGACGTGCCGCAGTAGACGGCGACGACCGCCTGACCGGGGACCGGTTTCGTGTAGTCCGCGCCGGCGACGAATGGCGGCGCGTGGTTGACCTGGGTGGGGCAGACGATGTTGGTCGTCACCGCGGCGAGGTCGGCGGTGACGAGGTTGCACATCGACGCGAGGCCGGGGCCGTTCGTGGTGGCGGTCTTGCCGGCGACGTACCTTGCGGCGTCGCGCGCGGCATCCGACGTCTCGACGGCGAAGGAATAGCCCCGTCCCATCTCGAGCACGCCGGCGACGAGGACGATCAGGACAGGGAGGGCGAGGGCGAACTCGACGAGCGCCTGCCCGCTTCCCCGTCTGTGGGGAAATACCCGGCGCAGCCGGGGGATGGGGCTGCTTCCCCACTTGTGGGGAAGTACCCGGCGCAGCCGGGGGATGGGGACAAACCTCTTTCTATGACTGCCCATCGAGCTTGAGGTTGGCCAGGATCACCTTGGCGATCTCGGCGCTTCCGCGCGACACCCCTGACGAGGGGTCGTGCTGCAGCACCAGCCCGCCGGCCAGCGTGGAGTCCTCGGGGCGGGAGTCGTCGAAGCCGACGACGACCGACATCTTCCGCCCGAGGATCGACTCCACGGCCGCCCTGTCGAGCGGCGGATGCGGCGACCGCTGGTTCAGCACCAGCTCGACGCGGTTGTCGGGCACGTTCATGATGTCGCGGAAGATCGCCAGGGCTCGCCGCGCGTCGGTCATGGCCGCGATCTCAGGCGGCACGACGACGACCAGGCACTCGGCGCGCTCGATCACCGCCAGCGCCGCCTCGGCCAGGGACGTGCCCAGGTCGACCACCACCAACTTCTGCCACGCGACCACTGCATCAAGAACGCGGCCGGTCAGCTCCCCGGTCAGAGTGTCGACCTCCTCCGGCCGCAGCGTGCCGGGCAGCACCCCCATCCCGCTTCGGTGGTTCACGATGTTGCCGCGGACGGCCGACTCGAAGTCGACCGACGCGGCTCTCGACGCGCTGACGATCGAGCCGGTCGCGATCAGGTCGGCAAAGAGGACGGCGTGGCCGAACGGCGGTGCCAGGTCGACGAGCAGCACCTGACGCGGAAACTTCCGCGCGAGGGCCGCCGACGTGTTGACGGCGAGCGTCGTGTTGCCCGCGCCGCCTTTCGCCGAGTAGAAAGCCACGATCGGTGCCCCGGTCTTGGAGGCGGTCTGGGCGTCGATCGCGGCGGCTGCCCCGAGCTCCTGGTCCCAGAGCTTGTCGAGCATGACCGCGACCTTCTCCACATTCTGGCCAAGGCTTTCGACCAGGCCGTCGCGGTCCAGCGTCAGCAGGACGGCATCGGTCAGGCCGTAGATGCTGGTGACGTAGCGGTCGCCCGTTCGAGGGGCGGGGAGGATCACCAGGTCGCCGGCGGTCGGCCGGCGGGTCAGGAGGACCTTGCCGGAGGGGTCGGTGATCGACTCCTCGACCTGTCCGGAGGCCAGGAAAACGACCACGTCGCCACCCTGTCCGCCCAGCCGGAGCGTGTCCCTGGCCGTCAGCCCAACCGCCCTCATGCGCCGAGCGACCGCCCGCAGTACTCCGTCGGTCAGCTCCGAGAACACGGCCGACATCTCCAGGATCCGCATGCGCATTTGAAGCGCGGACGGCGCCTGTTCATCGCCCGGTCCGCCGCTGCTTGCGGCCACCTGGTGTAGCTCTTCCTCCCGCGCCCGCTGTAAGGTTTCAGGAACCTCACGGGCGTTCAAAACGCCGATACTGTAGCAACCGCCCCCCAAATGGACCCTCCGCTTCGCAGCAATGGCTCAAATACGCGGCCGGCGATGTCGACTCGCACGCCTGCCGGCCGATCTCGGGTGGCCTCCAGGGTTGACCGAGTGCTCAACACCGCCCTCAACGGGGAGAAGGCGGCCGTCCTCAACGTGACCGCCGCCGAGCTGCTCTCCGACTCGGTCGCGGTTGCCGGCACGATCGAGGCCGCGCTGGGGCGCCCGGGGGTCGGATTGATGGGTCACTGGTTGGTCCACGAGCTGTTCCGGCGCTCCGCGGTTCACGACGAGCTGATCAACTCGCTGACGAGCCCCAACCCCTTGACCCGAGCCGCCGCAGCGCGGATCTGCGGAGCGGCGCGCCTCTCCGAGTCGGTGATGTGGATCTCCGACCTGGTGAGTGACCCGAACCCGCGGGTCCGGGAGGCGGGGGTCCGCTCGCTGGCCCATGTCGGCGGGCGCCGGGCGGTCGACGAGCTCCTCGCCTCGGGCGACAGGATCCCGCTCCACCGCCTGGCAATCGCCCTGTCGAAGGCCGCGTCGGACGTCGACATCGAGGTCTTGATGCGGCGACCGTCGAGCGAGCGCGAGGCAGTTGCCGCGGTGCTTGCCTGCGGCCTGCGCCACGACGTCCTCCGCGTTTCCCCACTGCTGGGCATCGCCCACGACCGGCGCTGGCCGAAGCAGGTTCGGGTGGCGGCGTGCAAGGCGCTGGCGACCATCGGCGACCGTTCGGCGGCGGACGGCCTGCACCAGCTCGTGGAGAAGGACCAGGACGCGGAGCTGAAGAAGGCGGCGGAACGCGCGTATCGCCGGCTGCTCAAGCGCGCGGTGGGCAAGCCCCGATGAAGCTGTCGGAGCGGTTCGACCGCCGCTACCAGCAGACGCCGACGGGAGAGCAGGCGGCCGTCGCGGCCCCCGCCCAACCGGCCGTGCCGCCGGACGCGCAGCAGGACGGCGCCGCCGGCATCGCGCCGGTCGAGCGCCGCACCGCGCCGCGCGAGCCCGTCACGGCGCAGATTCCCGTCATCGACGCCGCAGCCCGCACGGTCGATGCGCCCGCCGCGCTGAGCCCGGCTCTGGCCGCAGCCAAGGCCGAGATCCACGCCGAGCTGCTGCGCCGCCACGCCGCGGCGATCGACATCACGAACCGGGCCGGTATCAGGCGCCTGCTGATGCAGCTGACCGAAGACCACTTCCGCGCCAAGCCGCCCGCGGCCCTGGTAACCGCGGCGGACAGGGAGCGACTCGTCGACATCCTCTTCGACGAGGTCATCGGGCTCGGTCCGCTCGAGGCTCCGCTGCGCGACCCCGAGATCACCGAGATCATGGTCAACCGGCCGGAGCAGATCTTCGTCGAGCGTCGCGGCCGCATCGAGCTGACCAACCTCGCCTTCGAGGACGAGGCAAGCCTGCGCCGCGTGATCGATCGCATCGTGTCGACGATCGGGCGGCGCGTCGACGAATCGGAGCCCATGTGCGACGCGAGATTGAAGGACGGATCACGCGTCAACGTCGTGATCCCACCGGTCGCCATCTACGGCCCCTGCCTGACGATCCGCAAGTTTGGCCGCGAGGTCCTCACGCCTGAGCGCATCGTGTCGTCCGGCGGATCGAGCGAGGCGATCCTGGAGTACCTCCACGTCGCCGTGCAGACGCGGCTCAACATCATCGTGTCCGGAGGCACCGGCTCGGGGAAGACAACGCTGCTCAACGTCCTGTCTGGATTCATCCCGTCGGCCGAGCGCATCGTCACCTGCGAGGATGCGGCCGAGCTCCGGCTGCGCCAGGTGCACGTGATCAGCCTCGAGTCGAAGCCCGCCAACGTGGAGGGCCGCGGCCAGATCACGATTCGCGACCTCGTCCGCAACGCGCTGCGCATGCGCCCCGACCGCATCATCGTCGGTGAGGTGCGTGGCGGAGAGGCCCTTGACATGCTGCAGGCAATGAACACCGGACACGACGGATCCATGAGCACTGTGCACGCCAACAATCCGCGCGACGCGATCAGCCGCCTCGAGACGCTGGTGCTGCTCGCCGGAACCGAGCTGCCCTCTCGGGCCATTCGCGGCCAGATCTCCTCGGCGATCAACGTGGTCGTGCAGACGGAGCGGCTGCGCGGTGGGGCACGCAAGATCGTCAGCGTGGCGGAGGTCCTGGGGTTGGTCGACGGCGAGCTCGCGCTCCAGGAGCTTTTCACGTTCCGGCAGGTCGCCGTCACGCCGGACGGCCGGGCGGTCGGTTATCACACGGCGACGGGCGTGCAGTCCAACTTCCAGGCCCACTTCCAGAGCGACGGGAATGAGCTCCCGATGTCGATGTTCAACCCAACGAGCCAGCCCGCGCCGGAGCAGCTGTACTGATGGACGACATCCGCGAGCTGGGGGCTGCGCCGGCCGACGATCGCACCTCGGAGGGCCACGAGCGGATCGTCCACGTCGACTCTGATGTGCTGGCCGACCTTGGCCATCAGCTGCGCAACCAGCTCAACGCGGTGGTCGGAGCCGCCGGCCTGCTGTCCACCGGAGCGGAGACAAGCGAGGAGCGCGAGCTGGCGGCCATCGTCGAGGCAGGCGCGGAGCGGGTGGCGCGGATCATCGACGAGTGGCTGGACGCGGCGACCATTGAGAGCGGCGAGTTCGAGCTGGCTCTGCATCCGTTCGATGTGCGCGCCACGGTCGAGACGTGCCTGGCTCTCGTCTCGGAGGCCGCCGGCGCCAAGGGCCTCGACGTGTCGTTCAACGCCGCGCCCGACGTTCCGAACGTCGTTATCGGCGACTCGCGCCGCCTCGAGCAGATCCTGCTGACGCTGCTGCACAGCTCGGTCGACCGGACCTATCGCGGCGGCATCGGCGTCGAGCTCGCGTCGGAAAGCCGGGGCGGCCTGGTGGCCCTGCACTTCAAGATTCGAGACACCGGCCGCGGCGTCCCGGCGCGGATCCTGCGCGGCGCCCTCGACGGTGTGACCGGCAAATACGACCGGCTCGAACCGGGCGATCGCCTCGCGGTGCTTAGCCTGCGGACGACCAAGCAGCTGGTCGAGCTGATGGACGGCGAGCTCCGTGTCGAGCAGGGTGGGGTGGAGGCGGGACCTGACGCGGGTACCACGTTCGATTTCACGATCCTGTCCGAGGCCTTGCCGGGATCGGTTGCCACAACGCAGCTCACGCTGGAGTCGATGCGGGTGCTGGTCATCGCCGCCGACCCAACCGAGAAGCGGCTGCTCACCCTGCAGGTCGAGCAGTGGGGCGCCAGCGCGACCGGGGCGACACCGGACGAGGCGGAGAGCGCGCTGCCGGTCGGACGGCCCTATGACATCGCCCTCATCGAGCACCGGCCTCCGGCGATCGACGGTCTCGTGATCTCTTCGGCGCTTAGGGTCACGCGGCGCCCGGACCAGATGCCGATCGTGTTGATCGCTTCCGCGATGCCGGGAGCGGCGGAGGCGGCGGCGGCCGACAGCGGCGTCATCCAGGCCACGTTGACCAAGCCTGTGGCCCCGCGCACCCTGCACGACGTGATGGTTCAGGTCGGCGGGCGCGGCGCCCAGCCGCAGGCGAGCCAGGCCGTCGAACCGGGCGCGCTGCGGGTTTTGATCGCCGACGACAACGCGCTCAACCTGAACCTGCTCAAGCGTCTCGTCGGCAAGTTGGGCCACTCGGTCGACGTCGTATCCAACGGGCGCGAGGCGGTTGCCGCCGTCGCGCAGCAGTCCTACGACGCGGTGCTCATGGACGTCCTCATGCCGGAGATGGACGGTCTCGCCGCCGCCGAAGCCATCTGCCGGCGCTGGCCGCGCGGGAACCGCCCGCGCTTGATCGCCCTGACCGCGATGGCGGGGCCTGGCGACCAGGACCGCTGCATCCGCGCCGGGTTCGACGACTACATGAGCAAGCCGGTGCGGCTCGAAGACCTGAACGAGGCGCTCAAGGCCGCCGTCGGATATCGCACCAACCGGGAGCGGAACGGCCTCTAGGGCTCACTCCCCGCGCGGAGAGCGGGCTTAGCTGCGCAGCCTGTTGTCGAGGCGATCTTCGCGGTTCGCCCTGCGCCCGGCCCTGGCCTCGAGGTAGACGACGAGGATGACGATGATCCCGCCGAGAACCATCAGCCCTCCCAACCCCTCGGCCTCGACGCCGGTCGGTTGCGTGATGATCTGGACCATCGCCGCGCCGAAGACCAGCATGTAGCTCAGTCCGAGGAGGCGAACCCGCGGCGCAACCTGCGCGTTGTCGCCGCCGCGCCACGGCCGCTTGCCGATGATCATCAGGTACGCACCCATGATCAGCGCGAGCGCCGCGAGGACGAGTGACGCGACCTGGATGTAAGCCGTCGGCATTGGGTTGTCGGCGCGTGAGTTTAACCGGCCAACCGGTGATTCTTACAATCCATAGCTCAGTGCCCCGCACCGAGCCGATCAAGGCCGTCCGCGGCGTCCGCGACATCCTGCCCGACGAGGTTCCGCTCTGGCGCGCCGCCGGGCAGGCGGCGGATGCCGTCGCGCACCGGTTTGGCTACGAGGAGATCATCACGCCGATCCTGGAGCACGCCGAGCTGATCGAGCGGGCCGGCGAGGATGCCGACGCGTTCGCCAAGGAGCTCTACAGCTTCGTCGACCGCGGAGACCGGAAGCTCGCGCTGCGCCCTGAGGCCACCGCCGGGGTCGTCCGGGCCTACTTCGAGCGCGGCCTCAACCAGGGTCCGCAGCCCTCGCGTCTTTATCTGATCGGTCCGATGTTCCGATACGACCGGCCCCAGAAGGGCCGCTACCGGCAGTTCTTCCAGCTCGACGTCGAAGCCATCGGGGGCGCGAACGCAGCGCTCGACGCCGAGGTGGTCGAGCTGGCGCGGGATTGGCTGCGCGAGGTGGGACTCGGTGACCTCCGCCTCGAGCTGAACTCGATCGGAGACTCGCGGTGCCGGCCGGCCTACCTCGACCGGCTGCGCGCCTACTACCGGCCGCTGAAGGCGAAGCTCTCGCCCGAGTCGCAGGGCCGCCTGGAGCGCAACCCTCTCCGTTTGCTCGACAGCAAGTCGGCGCAGGACGTGCCCTTCAAGGCCAAGGCGCCGCGGATCACCGACCACCTCTGCGAGGAGTGTGCGGCGCACTGGACCACCGTCCGCCGCCTGCTCGACGCCGCCGAGATCGAGTATCAGCTCAACCCATACCTCGTGCGTGGCCTCGACTACTACACGCGCACGGTGTTCGAGTTCTATCAGGGGGGCGCGTCAGGCCAGCAGGACGCGCTGGGCGGGGGAGGCCGCTACGACGGCCTGGCCGAGGCCGAAGGCTGGCCGGCCACGCCTGCCGTGGGTTTTGCGAGCGGGCTCGATCGCGTCACCGACCTGATGGCTGCGAAGGCGACTGTCGTGGCGCGGCGGCCCACCGCCGACGTGCTCGTCCTGCCGGACGGCGACCTTGCCGTCGAGGCTGCTGAGGTCGCGCGCATCTGCCGGGCCGTGCGGTCCGTCGCTGTCGACTACGCGCCCAAGAGCCTGCGGGCAAAGATGCGCTCGGCGAACAAGGTGGGCGCCAAATGGGTCGTGCTGCTCAGTCCCGAGGACGCCGCGCGACACAGGGCGCAGCTGAAGGACATGGCGAGCGGCGAGCAGGAACCTCTGGACTGGGTCGAGCTGCCGACCCGTCTCGCGTGAGCGGCTTCGCCGCGCCGCACTGCGGCTCGCTGCGCGCGTCCGACGAAGGCAAAGACGTCGAGCTGTACGGCTGGGTGGCGCGGCGCCGAGACCATGGAGGCGTGGCGTTCATCGACCTGCGCGACCGGTGGGGCGCGGTGCAGGTCGTGATCCGAAACGCGGATACGGCAGCGGCCCACATCCGCCTGGAGTACGTCGTGCGCGTGCGCGGCAAGGTGTCGTTGCGGCCCACGGGATCGGAGAACCCGCGCATCGCCACAGGCGAGGTCGAGGTCGTCGCGGACGAGATCGCCGTCCTGAGCGAAGCGCAGACGACGCCGTTTCCCATCGAGGACCCGGAAGAGCCGGACGAGAAGACTCGCCTCCAGTATCGCTACCTCGACCTGCGCCGGCCGCGTATGACACGAATGCTGGAGCTGCGCAATCGAGTCAATCGGATCATCCGCGACTACATGGAGGAGCGAGAGTTTCTCGAGGTCGAGACGCCAATCCTCACGCGGAGCTCGCCGTCAGGCGCGCGCGACTTTCTTGTTCCATCGCGCCTGCACCCGGGCAACTTCTACGCGCTGCCCCAGGCGCCGCAGGTGTTGAAGCAGCTGCTGATGGTCTCCGGCGTGCAGCGCTACTACCAGATCGCTCGGTGCTTTCGGGATGAGAACCTGCGCGCGGATCGCCAGCCGGAGTTCACGCAGCTCGACGTCGAGATGTCGTTCTGCGACGAGGAGGACGTGTTCGGGCTTATCGAGGGCCTCTTCGCCGACCTGTGGGACAAGATTCTCGGGGTCAAGCTCGCGACTCCGTTTCCGCGCCTGGACATAAAGGAGTCGTACCTCCGCTACGGCACCGACAAGCCCGACCTTCGCTATGACCTGACTATCGCGGACCTCGGCGAAGCGCTCACCGAGACGAAGGCCGAGATCTTTCGTCGGGTCATTGCGGCAGGCGGCGTGGTGCGCGGCATGCGGGTGCCGCACGGCAGGGACATGGCGCGTCGGGAGCTCGACGAGCTGGTCACTGTGGCGAAAGGGGCGGGCGGCCAGGGACTCGCGTGGCTGCCGGGAGGACCGCTCGACAAGTTCCTCGGCACGGAGGAGATCGCGGCGATCCAACGTCTGACCGGCGCGGGTGCCGAGGACCTGGTGCTGATCGCGGCCGACCGCAGGCGCAAGGCGGAGACCGTAATGGGATTGATCCGGCAGGAGGTCGCGCGGAGGCGCCGGCTGATCCGCGAGGACGAGTGGAAGTTCCTGTGGATCAATCCGACATACCTGTTCGAAGAGGACGATCAAGGCAACCTCACGTACGCGCATCACCCGTTCACGCGGCCGTTCGATGAAGACATGCCGTTTGTCGAGGAACGTCCCTACGACGTTCGCGCGCACGCCTACGACATCGTGTGCAACGGCTACGAGCTCGGCGGCGGAAGCCTGCGGATCTACGACCCGAGGATGCAGGAGCGCGTGTTCCAGCTCCTCGGCATGCCGCTGGATCTTATCCGCGAGCGTTTCGGCACGTTGCTCGAGGCCTTCACGTACGGCGTGCCGCCGCACGGCGGCATCGCCCCGGGCATCGACCGGATCGTGATGATGCTGGGTGGCACGGACAACATCCGAGACGTGATCGCATTCCCGAAGACGCAGTCGATGACTGACTTGATGCTCGGCGCGCCTTCGGAGGTCGACCAGGCACAGCTTGAAGAGCTGCACGTCCGCGTGGTTCCGCCGAAAAAGTCGTCGTAGCATTGACCGCGCTCCCGAAGAGTGGTGGCAATGTGCGTTGCCCAACACTCGCTACAAGGGACCCCGGAGTCCGCAAAGCCGACCAAAAGCCTGCTGAGACTGGACTTGGAGAGCCGAGGCAGGGGACCCACCTGAGCATGCTCAGGACAACCCACCCCCGCTGCTCGGAGGGAGCCTTTTCCCTCCCGACTCGCTGGGGACAGCAACGTCTTCCCCGCTTTCCTGCTGGGGACCCCGCGCCGCAGGCGTGGGGCTACCCCGCAGGCGGGGATGGGGCCGTATGCAGCTGATCCCGCCCGGCCTGATCGTGGCCGTGCTCCTTGTCCTGATCGTCTCCCAGCTGTGCTATGCCTTCCTGCCCTACCGCCGCCGCGCGTACATCCCGATCCTCGTCGTGACCGCGATCGGCTTCGGCCTCGGCCAGCTCTGGGACTTCCTCGGCCTCCCCGCGCTGCGCCTCGGCCAGGCGAACCTGCTGCCCGCCCTGGTCTTCGCGCTCCTCCTGCAGCCCCTCGCGCGCTTCGTCCCCAGGGCCACCCGAGAGCCCAAAGAAGCCGATTCCGGCAAGTAACGGGTCGCCACTTAAGATTGCTGCTGTGTTTGCCCGGCCGAACCTGGGGGTATGCAGTCGGTGAACAGCCAGAGCTTCATGTGGATCGCGTTCGGGGTGGCTGCGCTGATCGTGGCGCTCGCCCTGGCCGCGTTGCTGATCCGGCTGCGCGGAACCCTGGGGGCAGTCAACGAGCTGCTCGAGACAACCAACGAGGAATTGAAGGAAACGCTGCCAGAAGTGCGACAGACGATCGAGAACGTCAACGACATCACGTCGGGCGTCAACGTCGGCCTGCGGACTGGCGGTCGTGGACTGGCTGCGGTCGGCCGCGGCATCAGCTCCGCCGTGCACGGCGTGAGGGTGGCGGGAGAGAGCCTTGTTCGCTCGGTTAAAGGAGGTTAGCGGTGGCTGACGACAGAGACGGCGGCGGCGGTTTCGGTTGGTTCATCCTCGGCGGCCTCGTGGGCCTGGCGGTCGGCGCGTACATCGCCTCTGGGCCGGGCCGCGATCAAATCGACAGCCTGCGCAGCAAGACCATCGAGCTGAGCGGCAGCGAGCCCGTGCAGCGGGCACGTGAGGCGGCGCAGCGCGCTCGCACCATGGCGACCGACCCCAGCCATCCGGTTGGCAAGGCGATCCAGGACGGGGTCGCGGCCGCCAAGCGGAAGCGCGAGGAGCTCGAGGCGGCGGCATCGCGCCGGATGCAGCAGGCTTCGACGAACCTCGAGGAATAGATGGCGAAGCGCAACCTGGCTGAGCTGAAGATCCCGGCCACGTCGTCGTTCATCCCCGTGGCGAAGCGGGTGGCGACGACGCTCGGGGGCCAGCTTGGGTTGAGCCTCATGGACCTCGACGAGCTCGCGATCGCGCTCACGCAGGCGTGCGACAGCGCGATCGCGGCCGCCGACGACCTCGGGACGCCGGCGGACCTGAAGCTCACCTACTTCGCGACGAACCGGGCGCTGGTCGTCGATGTCGACCTCATGCCCACAGGCGCAGCGCTTCCTCTGCCCGTACCGAAGCACGACCCGCCCGTCGATCCCGAGATGCAGCGGCTCGCCTACGAGATGATTCGCTGCTTTGTCGATGACTTTCGACCGGTCATCGAGCCGCGCACCGGACATGTGCGGTTCCGGATGGTCAAGCACCTGGCGGGCTGACCTCGCTCGGCGCCCCGAATCACTATTAGGTAGTGGCCAGTTCCACGCGGATTCCGCGCGAAGAGCTGCGGGAGCTGCACCGGCGCTACAAAGAAACCCAGGACCCGGCCGAGCGCGACCGGATTCGGGCGCAGCTCGTCGATGCGTACCACGACTTCGTGTACTTCCTCGCCCGCAAGTTTCTGAACCGCGGTGAGCCGCTGGAGGACATCGCGCAGGTGGGCTACCTCGGCCTGATCAAGGCGATCGAGCGCTTCGATCCCGACCTGGGCTACGAGTTCACGACCTTCGCGACACTGACCGTCGCCGGGGAGATCAAGCGCTACTTCCGAGACAAGGGGACTGCGATCCGTTTCCCCCGCCGGCTGCAGGAGCTGCATCAGTCGGTGGTGCGCGTCAACGAGCAGATGAAGAACGAGCTCGGACGCGAGCCGACCGTGGGTGAGCTCGCCGAACGGCTTGGTGTCACACCGGACGACGTGACCGAGGCGATGGAGATGGGGCCCGCTTACGTGCCCGTGTCCCTCGATCAGCCGATCGCGACCGGTGACGGCCAGGACAGCCGCTCGATTGCCGACCAGATCGGCGGGGCCGATCCCGAGTTGGATCGTGTGGAGATGCGTGACGTCCTCGAGCGGGCGATGGAGCACCTCACTCCACGTGAGCGCACCATCATGGCGATGCGGTTCTACGAGCAGATGTCGCAGTCGGAGATCGCCAAGCGCCTCGGCATCAGCCAGATGCACGTGTCGCGCCTGCAGCGTGCCGCCCTCGAACAGCTCCGCAAGTACGTGCCGCAGGAGACCGCGACCTAGTGGCTTTGTTAGAGGCAGATGCGCCGCGCGACCCGTACGACCTCTTCACGCGCTGGTACGGCGCGGCTGAGGAGGCAGGGGCGCTGCAGCCCGACGCGATGACCCTCGCGACGGCGGGAGAAGACGGTCCGTCCGCGCGCATGGTCCTCTTCAAGGGCCTGCACAACGGAACGTTCGTCTTCTACTCGAACTACGAGAGCCGCAAGGGTCGGGACATGTCGCACGACCGTCGGGTCGCGCTCGTCTTCCACTGGCCGGCTATCCGCCGCCAGGTGCGCGTCTACGGAATCGTGCGCAAGCTCAGCCGCGATGCATCGGCCGGATACTTCGCGAGCCGGCCACGCGGCGCACAGCTTTCCGCCCTGGCGTCCCCGCAGAGCCGCGTGGTGCGCTCGCGCGAGACGCTCGAACGCAGGGTCCAGGAGCTGTCGGCGATGTATCCGGACGCCGTTCCGCTGCCGCCCAAGTGGGGCGGCTACGCCGTCCGGCCGCGCTGGATCGAGTTCTGGGAGAGCCGCGAAGACCGGCTCCACGATCGCCTCCGCTACGTCGCGCGGGAGCGGAGCGGTTGGCGGCTCGAGAGGCTCGCCCCTTAAACTCGTTCCATCCCGTGACCGGGAACGAGATCCGCAGACGTTTTCTAGAGCATTTCGCGAGTCGGGAGCATCTGGTCCTGCCCAGCGCGCCGCTTGTGCCGCAAGGCGACCCGAGCACGCTCTTCATCTCGGCCGGAATGCAGCCGCTCCAGCCCTACTACCTGGGCTTGAGCCGTCCGCTCGCGCCCCGGCTCGCCAGCGCGCAGAAATGCCTTCGCACGGGCGACATCGAAGAGGTGGGGAAGACAGATCGCCACAACACCTTCTTCGAGATGCTGGGCAACTTCGCCCCGACCGGTGACTACTTCAAAGAGACCGCCATCCCGCTGGCGTGGGAGCTGGTGACGCAGGGCTTCGGAATGCCGGTCGAGCGGCTGCGAGTCACCGTGCACCCGTCTGACGACCAGGCCTTCGGCGTCTGGACCACGACCACCTCGATCGCGCCGGAGCACGTGACACGCCTTGGCGACAACTGGTGGGGACTGGGTCGTGGGCCGTGCGGACCCGACTCCGAGATCTGGTGGGATCGCGGCCGCGAAGGCGGGTGTGGCCAGCCCGACTGCTATCCCGACCACTGCGCGCGCTTCACCGAGTTCTGGAACCTGGTGTTTCCGCAGTACGACCAACGAGGCGATCTATCGGGGCCACCGTCGACTGCAGAAGCCATTCAGCGTGGCATCGCCGACGGAATGCTCGTTCCGCTTGCGAAGCCTGCGATCGACACGGGCATGGGTCTCGAGCGGATCAGCTTCATCCTGCAGGGCAAGAGCAATGTTTTCGAGTCGGACCTCCTCGCGCCGCTGGTGGACTTCGTGCGCGAGCACAGCAAGAAACCTACGACGCTCTCCGAGCGCATCATCGCGGACCATGTCCGCGCAGTCACGTTCTGCATCGCAGACGGCGTGGTTCCTTCCAATGAAGGCCGCGGATATGTGCTCCGGCGCTTGATCCGTCGGGCCGCGCTACACGGACGAAACGTCGGCCTGTCGGCCAAGCTGTCGGAAGGCGCGAAGCAGACGGTCTCGATGTTCTCCGACCACTACACCGAGCTGCGCGACCGCGAGCGATTCATCACAGACACCATCGACGCAGAGACCGAGCGTTTTGCGCGGACGCTCGAGGAAGGCATGCAGCAGTTCGAGAAGGTTGCGTCGCGCGGCGGAAGGATCGTGTCCGGGCAGGACGCATTTCGCCTCCACGACACTTTCGGTTTTCCACTCGAGCTGACCCGCGAGCTAGCGAGCGAGCGAGGCATGGAGCTGGACGATTCGGCCTTTCAGGCGGCGATGCGCTTGCAGCGCGAGCGCTCGCGGCGCAACGTTCCACATGCGTTGGGGCAGGCAAAGGAGCTGCCGAAGTCTGCATTCACCGGTTACCACGAGCTGACCACCAACGCTGTGGTGGCGGGCATACGCAAAGACGGCTCTCCGGTCGACTCTGCGCAAGAGGGCGACGCGGTCGATGTGTTTCTCGACCACTCGCCCTTCTATGCGGAGTCGGGTGGCCAGATCGGCGACACCGGACTGATCACGACTCCCAGCGGTCGCGTGCGTGTCGAGGACACCCAGAAACCGGTCGAGGCCGCCATTGCTCACATCGGCACCGTGGTGACCGGCGAGATCGTCCTCGGACAGAAGGCCCTGGCCGCGGTCGATGAAAAGCGCCGCCGCCAGATCATCCGCCACCACTCCGCGACCCACCTCCTCCACAAAGCGCTGCGGGAGACTCTCGGCGAGCAGGTCGTGCAGAAGGGCTCGTGGGTCGGTCCCGACCACACGACGTTCGACATCCCGCTCAACCGCGCCATCACGAGGCAAGAGCTCGACCGGATCAACCGGCGCGTCATGGAGAAGGTGCGCGAGGCCTTGCCGTTTCACGAAAGCCAGAAGTCCTACAAGGAGGCGGTCGCGCAGGGCGCCATGCACCTGTTCGACGAGAAGTACGGCGATGTGGTCCGGGTCGTCTGCTTCGGCGACTGGACGTGCGAGCTGTGCGGCGGCACGCACGTCAGGAACACCGCGGACATCGGTCCGGCGATCATCGTCTCGGAGTCGAGCATCGGTTCCGGTCTTCGCCGCATCGACATGGTGGTCGGCGAGGCGGCCGAAGAGCTCGTTCGCCGCGATCGCGAGCTGCTGTCCGAGCTTGCCCGCTCATTCAACACGAGCCCCGAGCACCTGCCCGAGCGCATCGAGGCACTCCGCCGGCAGCTGAAAGAGGTCGAGCGCGAGCGCGACCGCCTGCGCCAGGAGCGGATCGGCCGCGATGGCGTGGCCGTCAAGCACGGCCGGATCGACTACGTTGCCGAGAGCGTCGACGCTTCCAACGTCGATGAGCTCAAGTCGTACGCGGATCGCTACCTCGAGAAGGTGAAGTCCGGCATCGTAACCGTTGTCGCCGGAGACAAGTTTGTGATCAAGGTGTCCAAGGACCTGACCAGCCAGTACGATGCCAACCGCCTGAAGGCGTTTTTCGGCAAGGGGGGCGGCCCGGCGCACCTCGTCACCGGCACCCTGACGGTCCCCGCCGGCGAGGCGTTCGAGCGCCTGGACCGGGAGCTTGCGGGATGACGAAGTTCAAGTTCCTGCGCAAGCGCAGCGATTACTACCGGCACTTCACCGTGCTCGACATCGGGACCGACCTGATCAAAGTGCTGGTCGTGCGCCGCGAGGGGCCGGACGGCGAGGTCCTCGGGGTGGGCAGGGAGCCGCAGGCGCCCGCGGCGATGTCAGGCGGCGCGATCGCGGACCTCGAGTCCGTCATCGTGTCCTGCAATCGCGCGCTCGAGGCGGCCGAGGACATGGCGAAGACCGTGCCGGGCCAGGTCGTCGTCGGCATCGCGGGCGAGCTGATCAAGGGTTTCTCGTCGACCATCGCGTATCCGCGCGAGAACTCGAAGTCACGCGTGCGAGCGGGCGAGATGTCGACGATGCTGCAGATGGTCCAGCGCCGGGCCCTGCGCGAGGCGCAGCACCTCCTGGAGATGGAGCGCAGCTACGGCCAGCTCGAGGCACGTCTGGTGCACTCGGCGATCACGAACGTGCGCGTGGACGGCTATCCCGTGACCAACCCGGTCGGATTCACCGGCAAGAACCTCGAGGTCACCGTCTTCAATACCTTCGCACCGATGACGCATATCGACGCCGTCGAGACGGTGGTGCGCGAGCTCGACCTCGAGCTGGCGGCGGCGGTTGCGCAGCCGTACGCGCTGGCTAGGGCATGCGCCAATGAGGAGATCTGGGCCGAGGGCGGGATCTTCGTCGACGTCGGCGGCGGCACCACCGACGTGGCGCTGATCCGTGACGGGGGCGTCGAGGGCACGCGGATGTTCAACCTCGGCGGCCGTGCGTTCACGCGCCGCCTCGCGCTTGCGTTTGGGCTCAGCTATGAAGAGGCCGAAGCACGCAAGCTGCGTCACTCCGAGGGCCTGCTGTCGGCCGACCAGCACCGCCAGGTGTCTGAGCTCTTGAGCGCGGACGCCGAGGTGCTCCTGCAAGGTCTCGCCCTGAGCATCAAAGAGCTCTCGCGCGGTGAGCGGCTGCCCAGCAGCATCTACCTCTGCGGCGGCGGAAGCCTGCTCCCCGAGCTCACGCTCGAGATGGTGAAGAACAACTGGGCGGCCGGCCTGCCGTTTCCCCGCGAGCCGCGCGTGCGCCACCTGGTCCCGTCGGACGTGCGCAACCTGACCGACTCGACGGGCCAGCTTTCGAGCCCCCAGGACATCGCCCCGATGGGCCTCGCCAATCATGCTTTGCGAACCGAAGCCGAGGAGCGCGACAGGGTCAACACCGTCATGAGACGGGTCCTAAGCGCTATAAAAGTCTGACCAGACCTCCAGGAGATTCATAAACCGCCATGGCAACCAACCCGATTTACGTCGAAACGGAAGAGGAGATTCCCGAGCTTGTCGAGCGTCTCCGCCGCTTTCACGGCGAGGACACGATGCTCGTCTTGCCGATGCGCTCGCGCATCGGTCAGAGCCGTTTCAACTTCCAGCTGCTTCGCAACTACTCGGCCAGGCTCGGCAAGCGAGTCACCGTCGTGTGCGACGACCCGGCGATCCAGAAGATGGCATCCGAGAGCGGCTTTGCCGTGTTCGGCGCTGTGGGTCCACAAGGCGAGGGCATTCCATCCGAGGCGGAAGCGCCGGCGCCGATCCGCAAATGGTGGCAGCGCAAGCGCGTCGAGCCGACGACCCACATCGGCATCGCAGCGCCGACTCGGCTCTTGACCAAGACGGCCACGGAGCTGAAGCCGGGGCGGTTCCTTCTCTACGTGACCGCGATCACGCTGATCCTGGTCGGGATCTTCGCGGCGGCGGTTTTCGTGCCCTCGGCTTCGGTCACGCTGGTGGCCCAGGCCCAGCCCTTCAGCACGAAGGACGTGGAGATCCAGGCGCAGCCGGGTAAGGCGCCGATTCATGTGCGCGCCGTGACGGTCTCGAACTCGAACTCGCAGGGTTTCAAGGTCACAGGGTCGATCGACGTGCCGCTGGCCGCGGCGAACGGACAGGTCGTCTACACGAACGCGTTTCCGGTCCCATGCCCCGGGCCTGACTGCGGCTCGCCGGGTCTCGTCGTGCCGTACGGCCAGCGATTGATGAACACCAACGGGTTGGAGTTTGCGCAGACATCTGGCAACCTGACGGTCCCGTGGGCGACGGGCGGCCAGCTCGGCACGGTTACAGCCAACATCGTCGCCGTCAAAGCCGGCACCACCGGCAATGTCGGCAGTCACACGATCACGAAGATCGAAAACAACCGGTACGACAGGTTGAGCGTAGACAATCCGCAGGCGACCGGCAACGGGACCGATCCTTCGTCGACGCCACAGATGACAGAAGCGGACTTCGACGCGGCGCGGGCCCAGCTCGAGCAGGAGATCCACCAGACGATCGCGCAGCAGATCCAGGCCTCCGGCCAGGCCGGCGAGAAGCTAAGTGAGACCATCATCTTCGGTCCGCCGCAGTACACGACCGACCACCAGCCGCAGGACAAGGTGCCGAGCTTCACAGGCACGATGACGGTCACGGGCGAGGGCGACTTCTACAGCGACGCGGACGTCATCACCGCGTACAAGACCTACCTGACCCAGCACGTGCCCAACAACCTGCAGCTGCTGACGGAGAGTCCGACCCAGGTGCAGTACCGGCTGCTGAGCTCGGCCAAAGGCGGATACCTGGTCTTCGTCGGCACGGCGTCGGCTTACGTCGCGCCCACGCTCGACGAGGCGCAGATCCGCGCCGCGATCGTCGGCCGGCCCACGGCGCAGGCCCGCTTCTACCTCGAGAAGCTGCCGATCCGCTCGGTCGCCATCAAGGAAGAGCCGCTGGCGCTGCCCTTGATGCCGCTGCTCGACCGGCGCATCACGCTGCACTACGTCGTTGAGTCGAACGCCCCGTCGGCGTCGGCCGCCTCGCAGGGCACCCCCAAGGCATCGCCATCACCGTCGCCGAAGCCCAGCCCGTAACGCGCGCCATGCGGGTGCTTGCGGTCGACCCTGGGTCGAAACGGGTGGGCCTCGCCCTCAGCGATCCGACGGGGACCATCGCACAGCCGCTCGGCACCGTCGAAGCGGAACCGCCGGACACGTTGCCCGCTCGCCTGGCGGAGGTCGCGAAGGAGAACGACGCGAGGCGGATCGTGGTCGGCCTGCCGCGCCGCCTGGATGGTTCGTACGGACCCGAGGCGAAGGCCGCGCGCCAGCTTGCCGACGGTATCCGCAAAGCGTCTGGGCTGCCGGTGGAGCTGGTCGACGAGCGGCTGACGACCGCCGCCGCCGAGCGCTCGATGATCGCCCAGGGGGTGCGCCGGGCGAAGCGCCGCGCCACCATCGACAGCGTTGCCGCGGCGCTGCTGCTGCAGTCCCACCTCGACGCGAAGCGATGAGCGACGAGGTCACGCTCATCGATGAGGCCGGCGCGGAGCGACGCTTCAAGATGCACGATGCGTTCGAGCTCGAAGGTTCGACCTACTACCTGGTGGAAGACGTGAAGGACCCCGACAGCGTGCTCCTGCTGCGGGAATCGACAGCTGGACTGGAGACCGTGGACGGCGATGACTTCCAGCGCGTCATGACGGCGCTGGAACAGGACAACGTGGATTGAAACGGCTGATCGCGGTCGTCCTGGTGTTGGGCCTGCTCGGCTATGGAACGTCGCGGGCCATCGATTGGTGGAACTTCAACGTCAACACCCCGATGTCGTCGACGAGCCACTCCGTGGCGTTCCACGTCGACCCGGCGGAGACGCCATCGGAGATCGGTAGCGACCTGTTCAACCAGAGGCTGATCCGGAGCACGCTCGCGTGGGACCTGTACGTGCGAGTCAGCCAGGCCGGCCCGAAGTTCCAGGCCGGGTCGTTCGTCCTCAACGCGACCATGTCGATGACCCAGATCGTCACCGCGCTGCAGCACGGACGGCCGGATGAGAAGACGATCACCTTCCCCGAGGGGTTTCCGCTGCGCTACCAGGCCCAGGTCGTCGACCAGAAGCAGGTCAGCGGTGTCACCGGCGCCCAGTACCTCGCCGCGGCGAAGGACCCGTCGCTCGCCGCGACCTACACGTTCCTGCCTCCGCAATCCTCGAACGTGGACTTTCCCTACGAAGGCTATGTGTTTCCGGACACCTACCTCGTCGATTCGAGCATTGGAGCGAATGGCCTGGTCAAGGCACAGCTCGACCAGTTTGCCGCGGTGTTCAGCAGCGATTGGCGCGACCAGATCTCCAAACCCACATCGGCCCGCCCGGCCGAAGACATCAGGTCGATCGTGATCCTGGCCTCGATGGTCGACCGCGAGGCCAACAACAAGACGCCGACCGACCGCGGCAACGTTTGCAGTGTCTACTACAACCGGCTGGCCATCAACATGCCGCTGGGCGTGGATGCGACCCTGCTCTACGGGCTGGGTCGTCTCTCGCCCGAACCCACGGGCACCGAGCTCGCCATGGACAACGCCTACAACACGCGCAAGCACGCAGGCCTGCCCCCGTCAGCCATCAGCAACCCGGGCCGAGCCGCGCTGCAGGCCTGCATCAACCCGCCCAAGACCAACTATCTCTTCTACTTCACGGACAGGCAGGGCACGACGCACTTCGAGACCAACCAGCGCGACTTCGACGCCGACGTCGCGAAATACGGCACGAGCGGCAGCTAGCTGAACATCTTCCTGGTTGGTCACGGGATCTCCTACTCGCGCAGCCCGGCCATGCACAGGGCGGCATTCGAAGCGCTGGACATGGATTGGTCGTACGAGCTGCTCGACGTCGCGCCCGAGGACCTGCCAGGCGCCGTCGCCGGCCTACGCTCGCCAGACGTCGCCGGCGCCAACGTCACGATTCCTTACAAGCAGGCGGTGATGGACAGGCTCGACATGATCGCCCCCGAGGCGTTGCGGGCCCGGGCAGTCAATACGATCGTCAACGACGAAGGCAGGCTGGGTGGCTTCAACACCGACATCGCGGCGATACGGGCCGCGCTCGACCAGGTCGGAGTCGAGCCGGAAAGCGTGAGTGCGGTGATCCTCGGCGCCGGTGGGGCGGCCCGGGCCGCGGCGGTGGCGCTCGACGGCGCTCACGTGACGTTCGTCTGCCGCCACCCGCGGGACGCCGACGTGCCTGGCAAGGCGATCGGCTGGAGCGACCCGTCGGTGCCCGCGTTGACGCGCTCTGCGGACGTCCTGCTCAACGCCACGCCGCTGGGCCGCCACGAAGAGATGCCTCTGCGGCCGGCCGCACTGCCGAAGTCAGGCGCCGTGATCGACCTGGTCTACGTGACCGGCGGGACTCCCCTGGTGCGCAAGGCCCGATCCCTCGGCTTGCCCACCGTCGACGGCTGGGAGATCCTCCTCTCCCAGGGCGCGACCTCGTTCCTCATGTGGACCGGTCGCCCGGCACCGGTCGACGCGATGCGCGACACTCTGCAGCCGTGAATCAGTACCTGATGGCCGGACTGTGGGCGGTCGTCGGCGCAGCGGTGGGAGTGGGCATCCGCTGGGGTTCGGTCAGGCTGGCCCGACTCGAGGAACTGGAGCCCGGGCACCGCTGGTGGCAGGTCTACGGGCCCCCGGTGCTCGCCGCCGTGGTGTTTGCCATCTATGGCTACGAGATCACCTCGTTCCCGATCCTGGTCGTGCGAAGCATCTTCGTCGCGGTCCTGGTGCAGGTGATCTTCTTCGACTTCGAGCACCACCTGATCCTCGACCGGGTGATGTTCCCGGCGATGGGACTGGCGCTCCTCGTCAACCTGTCCAGCCTGGTCGCGCCCGGCCTTGGCCTGTGGCACCAGGCCTGGTGGGCGGGCCTCGCGATGGGCGTGGGGGCCGGCCTTTTGTTTCTGCTCCTCGCCCTGGCCGGCTCGGCCGTGTTCAAGGCGGAGGCGCTGGGTTTCGGCGACGTCAAGCTCGCGCTGTTCATGGGCTTGCTTCTGGGCTGGCC
>DATIOJ010000014.1:0-8760 GCA_035473355.1 Candidatus Limnocylindrales bacterium | reverse complement strand
GGAAGCGGTGGACGCCCTGGCCATGGCGCGGAGGCGGTCATCGTCGAGGGAGGCGAGGGCCTTCACCAGCGATTCACCGGTCAGCTCGGCGTCACCGAGCCGGATGGCCGCTCCGGCCTCGACCATCGCGGCGGCGTTCTCCTCCTGGTGGCCGCCGCCGAAGGTGCCGGGCACCAGGACCATCGGCAGCCCGACGGCCGCCGCCTCGGCGATCGTGCCCACGCCCGCCCGGCTGACGATCAGGTCGGCCCGCGACATCAGCGCAGCCATGTCGTCCGCGAAAGTCATGCCGCGATAGGGATCTCGGGCGTGACGCGCGACCCCCTCCGCGCCCTGCTCGCCCGCGACGTGGATCACCTCTTCATACCTGGCGCACAGGGCGTCGAGCGCAGACCACACGGCCTCGTTCAATCGGCGCGCGCCCTGGCTGCCACCCATGACCAGCAGCCGGCGGGCCGGCACGTCCGGCGTCCGCGGGACGAAGCCGTCGCGCAGCGGCACGCCCGTCAGCACCACCCGAACGTCCCTCAGCCGTCTCTCCGTCCCGGGCAGGGTCACGCAGACCGCCGCCGCCCCGCGGGCGAAGTACCGCGTGGCCAGCCCCGGCCGTACGTCCTTCTCATGCAATACATAAGGAATGCGCAGCCTCCGCGCCGCCTCGACGGCCGGGGCCATCACGTAGCCGCCCATCCCGAGGACGACGTCGGGCTGGAAGCGCTCCACGATGCGGCGCGCAGCCCGCACCGCACGGGGCACGAGGTAAGGCAGGGCGAGGTTCTTCCAGAGCGCATCGCGGTCGAACCCGCGAATCTGGATGGTTTCCAGCCGGAAGCCTTCCGGCGGCACCAGGCGTTCCTCCGGGCCGCCCGCGCGCCCGACCATGAGGATGGGGGCATCTGACGACTCAGCGCGAAGCGCTCGCGCGACCGCGAGCGCCGGAAACAGGTGCCCGCCGGTCCCGCCGCCAGCGATCAAAAGTCTCATCACTATCCCGATTGTTGCGGAGTGCCGCACCGGACCCATGCCGAGCGATGCTCAGCAGGACGCCCACGGCCGCGAGCGTGGTCGCCAGCGCGGTCCCTCCGTAGCTGAAGAATGGCAGCGGCACGCCGGTGATCGGCAGGGTGTTGGTCACGGTCGCCATGTTGAGCAGCGCCTCGAACGTGACCCAGGTCGTGACCGAGGCCGCGAGCGCCATACCGAAGCGGTCGGGCGCTCGCAGCGAAGCCCGGTAACCGCGAATCCCAAACGCGATGAAGCCGAGCATCACGAGGGTGGTGCCGATCAGGCCGGTCTCCTCGCCGACGATCGCGAAGATGAAGTCGGTGTGGGCCTCGGGCAGCCACCCGTACTTCTCGATCGAGTGGCCGATGCCCACGCCGAAGATGCCCCCCGAGGCGAGGCCGTAGATCGACTGCGTGGCCTGAAAACCGGCGCCGAGCGGATCCGCCCACGGGTTCTTGAACGCCGCGAGCCTCCCCATTCGATACGGCTCGAGCAGTGTGACCGCCACGAAGCCGAGCGCGAGCGCCGCGATGAGAAGAATGATGTGGCGGAGGCGACCACCGCCCGCCCAGTAGGCGCTGATGAAGATTCCGACCGTCACGACGGCCGTGCCCAGGTCCCGTTGCAGCATCAAAAGGACGAGGACGCCCGCGAGCATGGCCGCGAAAGGGACGAAGACGCGCTGGAAATCGCCCATCCGCTGCGCGTTGCGGTCGATCCAGTGCGCGACGAAGACCGCAAACGCCAGTTTCCCGAGCTCGGACGGCTGGAAGGTGCCGAGAGGTCCAGCATCGAACCAGCGGCGGGCTCCGTTGACGGTGACGCCGAGGTGCGGGACGAGCACGAGCAGCATCAACAGGGCCGCCGCCACCGCGCCGGCCGGCGCCAGCGGGCGGATCCGGCGGTAGTCGATCCGGCCCAGCACGAAAAGGGCGGCGAAGCCTATGACCATCCACGCCCCCTGCCGCTCCGCGTAGTAGAACGCCGACTCATGCTGCGTGTAGGCAAAGGCGACGCTCGCGCTGGTCACCATGACCAGCCCCGCGCCGCAGAGCAGCACCGTCGTGAACAGGAGGTAGCGGTCCGGCTGCTGCCTGGCGACGGTGGCGGACGTCAAGCGGCGAACCGCCTGCGCACCAGCTCTTTGAACTGGTTGCCCCGGTCCTCGAAGTCCCTGAACATGTCGAAGCTCTTGTAGGCGGGACTCAAGAGGACGACGCTGCCCGGGCGCGCGATGCCGGCGGCGATGGACACCGCCTCCTCGAGGGATTGCGCGCGGTGGACGTGAGGATGTTCGCGCAGCGCGCCGGCCAGCTCGCCGGCCGAGGCGCCGATCAGGATCACCGCCTCGGTGTGGGCCAGCGCGTCGACCACCCACTCGCCCAGCTCGAAACCTCCGCCGTAGCCGCCGGCGATGAGGATCACCGGGGCACCGGGGAAAGCGCTGATGGCGACCCGTCCGGCGTCGGGGTTGGTCGCCTTCGAGTCGTTGTACCAGCGCACACCGGACCACTCGCCGACCAGCTCCAGCCGGTGCTCGACGCCTCTGAAGGAGCGGATCGCCTCGTTGATCGCATCGTCGCTCAGTCCGGCGATGCGCCCCACCGCCGCCGCTGCGAGCGCGTTTTCCATGTTGTGGCGGCCGGGCAGCGGCATCGCAGGAAGTGGCTGATGCCGGTCGAACCAGACCACCTGGGCGCGAGTCCGCGAGGCGAGCCCACGCACCAGGTCGTCTCGGCCGTTCAGGAGCGCGAAGTCGTCCGGCTCCGCAAACTCGATCGCGCGGGCCTTGAGGTCGACGTAGCGCTCGAGGTTCCGGTGGCGGTCGAGGTGGTCCGGCGTGATGTTCAGGATCACGCCGACATGAAGTCGCGGCCGCTCGACCGACTCGAGCTGAAAGCTCGACAGCTCCAGCACGACCCAGTGCTCGGGCGTGATGTCTTCGACGCGATCGAGCACCGTGTCGCCGATGTTTCCGCCGACGACGACCGGGCGCTTGCCTGCCGAAAGCACCGCGCCGGTGAGCGCGGTCGTCGTGGTCTTGCCGTTGGTCCCGGTGATTCCTACGACCCTTCCCTTGCACAGCTTCAGGAAGAGGTCGATCTCGCTCGAGACCGGGATGCCCTGTGCGCGCGCCTGGTTGAGCAGGTCCGAGTCCCACGGAACGCCAGGGCTCGCGTAGACGACGTCGATGCCTTCGAGCACGCGTGCGTCGTATCCGCCCAGGCGAAGCTCTACGCCGGACGGCATCTCCGCGAGGGTCGACTTGAGGTCCTCCGCCGCTTTGCGGTCGGTGACCCGAACGCGCTCGCCCGCAGCGGTGAGGTGCACGGCGAGCGCGACGCCGCTGCGCGCCGCGCCCACGACCAGGGCTGTCAAGCGTGAAGGCGCACGAGAGTTACCGCGGCGATCGCCGAAGCCAGCCCCGCGCCCCAGAACGTGAGCGCGATGCGGTTCTCAGACCAACCCTCGTGGTGGAACGTGTAGTGGATCGGGGTCATGGGAAAAACGCGTCGTCCGCCGGTGGCCCTGAAGTAGGCCACCTGAATGATGACAGAGAGCGTCTCGAGTACAAACACAAGAGCGACTAACGGCAGCAGGAGAATGTAGCCCTGCTGGATCGCCATCACAGCCAACGCAAATCCGATCGCGAGCGCTCCGGTGTCGCCCATGAACACTCGCGCCGGATACCGATTGAACACGAGGAACGCGAGCAGCGCGCCGCACAGCGTCATCGAGACCGCCTTCTCGCCGGAAGGCGCGCCAGGCAGGAACAGCGCGACGGCGGCGACCGCGATGACTGACAGGCCGCCCGCGAGACCATCCATTCCGTCCGTGATGTTCACCGCGTTCGCGGTGGCGACTATGGCGACGATCGCCAGCGGGAAGAGCAGCCACGGAGTGAGGGGCAGACCGTGCTGGGGTCCGGACGACACGATGGCGATCCACGCGACGGGTAGGGCCAGCAAGATCTGAAGGGGCAGCTTCAGCCGGGCCGGAATACCTCGCGTCCCAACCCGGAGCTTGCTTCGGTCATCGGCGAATCCGATCGCCCCGCCGGCGAGCAAGCCCGCGGTGGCAGGCCACGCGCCAGGGTGGCCGGCAAGGGTCGCCAGGATGCCGGCGAGCAACGCGAGGGCCACAAACAGGATGCCGCCACCGGTCGGCGTCCCCGCCTTCTTCTGATGGCTCTCGGGAAGCTCCTCCTGGATGACCTGGCCCGCCTTGATTCGGCGAAGCGTCCGGATCGTCACCGGATAGAGGGCGAGCGCGATAGCGAAGGACACTGCGAGCGTGACGACGTCGAGGATCACGCGGACGTCAGCTCTTTCACCAGCTCGTCGAGCCGAACCCCGTGCGACGCTTTGATGAGCACCCGGTCGCCCTTGCCGGCGTGGCCCCTCACCCACTCTGCCGCCGCGGCACGATCGGCGACGACCTCGCCGCCGCCCGCCTCGGCCATGAGCGGAGCCTGGCCACCGGCGACCACGCAGAACGCGTCGAAGACCTCCCGGGCGCGCCGCCCGACCTGGCGGTGCGATTCGTCGGCGAGAGGCCCTAGCTCGCGCATCTCGCCCAGCACGGCGAAGAGCCGGCCGTCTCGCGGCTGCTCGGCGAGGGTGTCGAATGCGGCGACCATCGATTCGGGGCTTGCGTTGTAGGCGTCGTCGACCACGATGAACCCGCCGGGAGCGGGAAGCTCCTGCAGGCGATGCTCGACCCCAACCTCACCCAGCGCCGGTACGGCTACGTCGAGCGGCACACCGGCGAACTCGCAAGCGGCGAGCGCCGCGGCGGCGTTGAGCGCCTGGTGGCGGCCGCCCAGGCTGAGGTGCACCTCGACGCCACGAATCGAAAAGCGCGAGCCATCGCCGTCGGCCCGATAGTCCTCGACGCGATAGTCGCCGCGCTCGCTGCCGAAGCTCACCACCCCCGCGGTGGTCATCTGAACGAGCAGCGGATAGAACTCGTTGTCTGCGTTGAGCACCGCCAGGCCTTCGTCGGGCAGGGCGGCCACCAGCTCTCCCTTGCTTCGAGCCAGCTCCTCTCGTGAGCTGAAGTACTCGATGTGGACGACGCCGACGTTCGTGACGATGCCGATCACGGGCTTGGCGAGCGCCGCGAGTCGTGCGATGTCACCCGGACGCTGGAGGCCCATCTCGATGACGAGAGCCGAATGGTGAGGCTCGAGGCCGAGGATCGTCAGCGGGACGCCGGTCTCCGTGTTGAGGTTGCCGTGTGTGCGCAAGACGTTGAAATGCTGCCCCAGCACCGCCGCGACCATCTCCTTGGTCGATGTCTTGCCGTTGCTCCCGGTGATTCCGACCACAAGCGGCTGCACGCGCTTGAGCGCGTGGGCGGCGAGCGCGTAGAGCGCGGTCCACGTGTCGGGGACGACGACCTCCACGATGCCGGGCGCAATCGCGGTCTTGCGCTGCACGATGGCGGCCGCGGCGCCGCGCGCGATCGCGTCGCCGACGAACTCGTGCCCGTCCATCTCGGCGCCCTTCAGCGCGAAGAACAGGCCGCCCGGCTTCACCTCGCGCGAGTCGGTGTGAAACGTCGAAAAGGTCTCGCCGACCTGGGTGCCGCCGACCTCGCCGCCCCCGGTCACCTCGAGGATCTCGAGGAGACTCAATCTCATTCCGTAAGTAGAACCGCTAGGACGGGTCCGGTGTTATGTGCCAGTTGACGACGATGTTCTGGGCGATCGTTTTCCAGATCGGCGCCGCGGTCAGGTAGCCGTCGTTCAAGGTCCAGTCGCGGTCGGATCCCGGATAGTGCGGCTTGCGGACGACGACCAGCATGGTGAAGCGGGGATGCTGGGCCGGCAGGAAGCCGACGTACGACGTCCATACATCCTGCGTGTACTGGCCGTTGACCGGGATCTGCGAGCTGCCCGTCTTGCCGGTCTGGTCCTTCTGGAAGCCGGGGACTCGAGCCAGCGAGCCCGATCCGTTCTGGACGACCTGCTCCATCATCGCCGTCATCTTCGCCGCCGTGTCAGGGCTGATCACCTGGCGCTGCGGCTGGAGCAGCAGGGGGTTGATCTGCGTGCCGACGCGATCGACCACGTGCGGCGGTGCGTACTTGCCGCCATTCGCAACCACGTTGACCGCCGCCAGCATCTGGACCATGTTCACGTCGATGCCCTGGCCGAAGGACGTGGTGGCGTACTGCGAGTCGCCCATCTGGGACGCCGACGGGAGCGGAACGAAAGTCTCGCCAGCCACGTCGATGCCGCTCGGCTGCGTGAGACCGAACGCCTGGAGGTTCTTGTAGAACGCGTCGTGTCCCTCCGCGAGCATCGCCTTCATCGCGCCGACGTTGAGAGAGTGCGCGAGCACGTACGTGTAGTCGACGTTGCCGTGATTGCGGCGGTCCCAGTCGTAGATGCGGTAGCCGCCGACGCTGAGGACGCCGGGATCGTTGATCACAGTGTCCGGCGCGATCACACCCGCGTTGATGGCACCTGACAGCGTCACCACCTTCATCACGGAACCCGGCTCATAGACGTAGCTGACGACGTTGTCCTTGAAGAGCGCCGGGTCCGTGTGGTTGAAGTCGTTGGCGTTGTAGCTCGGGTAGTCCGCCCACGCGACGATGCCGCCCGTCGAGGGATCCATTATCAGGACGCTGCCGCTTTCGGCGTTGTCGGTCTTGATGCCGGCAGCCAGGGCCTGCTCGGCCGCGAACTGGATGTTGGCGTCGAGCGTCAACACCAGGTCCGACCCGTTGACCGGATTCACGTTGGTGTGCGTGCCCAGCACGATCTCGTTGTTCGCGAGGTCCCGATAGCTCGAGATGTAGCCTGGCGTGCCCGCCAGCAGCTTCTGGTATTTCATCTCGAGGCCGGACTGCCCGTCGCCGTTCCAGTTGACGAAGCCCAGCAGGTCGGAGGCTAGCGTCGTGCCAGCCTCCGCGCCGGGCAGGTACGAGCGTTGCATCTCCTCCTGCAGGCCGACGCCGGGCAGCTTGAGCGCGCGGAGCTGATCCGCCTTGGCCTTGGCGAACCGGCGCGCGATGTACGCGAACTTCACGTTCGAGCTGAGCGTCGTCATCACCGATCCCTTGTCGACGCCGAGAACCGAGGCCAGGGCGCTTGCCACCGTGTCGCGCCGGCCCTGCGTGATCTGGTCGGGGGAGACGAAGGCCGAGTAGACGGTGGTGTTGACCACGAGCTGGGTCAGGTTGCGGTCGAAGACCGCACCCCGAATCGCGGGCAGCTTTTCGAAGTCGCGGAACTGCTGCTGCGCGGCGAGAGATAGCCGGCCATGCTCCGCGACCTGCCAGTACATGAGCCGCGACCAGACCATTCCCGCCAGGACCATCGCCACCACGAACATGGAAAGGACGCGGAGGCGGGCCGAGCCGACGCGTTCAACCTTGCCGGGGCGCCTGGCGGAAAGCGCCCTCGCCACTATTTCCTGGTCGCCGCCATCACTTCGCGCGTGCCTGCGACTGCGTTGAAGAACGCTGCGACCGCGCGCTGCCACAGGGGCGCGCTGTCCGCGGGCGAGGCGCCGACGGGCGCGCCGAGATCGACGGCCACCTCCTGTCCTGCCACGTAGCTCGACGGCACGACGCGCTGCATGCCGCTTTGCGCGGCCTGCTGCTGGACCTGCGCCGGCGCGTGGAGGGTGACCTCTTGATAGCGCAGCTGGTCCTGCTCGGCAAGCAGCTGGCTCTGCTTCTGCTGGAGCCGCGAGATGTCATAGGAGGATTGGGTGATCTGGGCGGCGATCGCGAGGTAGAAGAGCAGGCAGATCACTACCGCGCCGACCCCGAGATAGGCGTGGCCGAACACGCTGACGCGCAAGCGCTCCTGCGCGACCGCGCTCGCGACCTGGACGAATCCGCGCGTGCGCCGCCGCCGCCGAGGCGGTGCGGACGCGTGCGCAGCGGCGTTCGGGCCGAGGCGCCGGCGGGTGAGTATTCGGGTCGATGTCAAGACGTTTGCCTCATCTATTTGCTGGTTTGCGACTCCCCATCCGGCGCTGCGCGCCACCTTCCCCAGCTGGTGGGGAAAGGGTTGCCCAGCGGCCGGGAGGGGTTATGCCGGCCGCTGGGACTTGGTGGATTCGATGGTCGACGACTTTTCCGCGACTCTCAGTCGTGCGGACCGCGCACGGGGGTTGGCGGCCACCTCCTGGTCGGAGGGCCGCACTGGACGTCGGGTGACGATCCGAAGGGTGGCCCGGTGGCCGCAGGTGCAGACTGGCTGCTGGGGTGGGCAGATGCAGTCTTTGGACTCGACGTTGAAGAATGACTTGACCAAACGGTCTTCCAGGGAGTGGAAGCTGATCGTCGCCATACGACCACCGGGTTTAAGTGTCGAAAGAGCTGCTCTGAGTCCTGCCTCGATCTCGCCGAGCTCGTCGTTGACCTCGATGCGAATCGCCTGAAACGTTCGCGTCGCGACGTGGATGTCGCGCGGCCAGGCTTTGCGTGGAATGGCGGCCTCGACGGCCTGGGCCAGGTCGCGCGTGGTGCGGAGCGGGCGCCGCGCCACGATGAACTGTGCGATCCGGCGAGCCCATCGCTCTTCGCCGTACTGCCGCACGATGCGGTCCAGCTCAGCCTCGGCGTACTGGTTGACGACCTTCGCCGCAGTGAGCTCCGAGGTTCGCTCCGGCGGTTCTTCGGTCAGAATCTGGTCTAACCGTCGCGTCGCCGATTCGAGATTGCCAAGCAGCCGCTGGCACGTCGCGGCGTCGAGCCGGCTCGACCAGGCCATCGGCTCGTTGACATCCA
>DATIOJ010000013.1:0-29996 GCA_035473355.1 Candidatus Limnocylindrales bacterium | reverse complement strand
CTGTCTCGGACAGATACTCGGCGAAACTGCAATACCTGTGAAGATACAGGTTACCCGCGGCAGGACGGAAAGACCCCGTGGAGCTTTACTACACCTTGGCATTGGACTGGGGTTTAGCGTGTAGAGGATAGCTGGGAGGCTATGAAGCTCGGGCGTCAGCCCGGGTGGAGCCAACAGTGGAATACCAGCCTCGCTGAACTTTAGCTCTAACGGTGCCCCTGATCGGGGTTCCGGACAGTGCCTGGCGGGTAGTTTGACTGGGGCGGTCGCCTCCCAAAATGTAACGGAGGCGCCCAAAGGTTCCCTCAGCCTGGGCGGAAATCAGGCGCAGAGTGCAATGGCATAAGGGAGCTTGACTGTGAGACAAACGAGTCGAGCAGGGACGAAAGTCGGGCATAGTGATCCGACGGCCCGGTGTGGAATGGCCGTCGCTCAACGGATAAAAGTTACCCCGGGGATAACAGGCTTATCGGGCCCAAGAGTTCACATCGACGGCCCGGTTTGGCACCTCGATGTCGGCTCGTCGCATCCTGGGGCTGGAGTCGGTCCCAAGGGTTGGGCTGTTCGCCCATTAAAGCGGTACGCGAGCTGGGTTTAGAACGTCGTGAGACAGTTCGGTCCCTATCCGCCGTGGGCGTAGGAGACTTGAGGAGGGTTGACCCTAGTACGAGAGGACCGGGTTGAACGGCCCGCTAGTGTACCGATTGTCACGCCAGTGGCAGCGTCGGGTAGCCATGGCCGGTTTGGATAAGCGCTGAAAGCATCTAAGTGCGAAGCCAACTCCAAGATAAGGTCTCCCACCGGGTTAACCGGGTAAGGGCCCTGGTAGACAACCAGGTTGATAGGCCGCAGGTGTAAGAGGAGCAATCCTTTGAGCTGAGCGGTACTAATAGCCCGAGGGCTTGTTCACCTATAACTCACTCTTCAGCTCACTGAAGGTGAGGCGACAAAGAAAACGAAAAGAGATCCAGTGCAAGAAAGCAGATTGGAGAATCTCGTAGACCTGATTCGGTTGTGCCGCCGGCGCGCGCGCAGGGCGGATCAATGACCGCTGACCAGCATTCCCTGGGTGGCGAGCGCAGCGTCGACCTGCATTGGTCCGCTCGCGCCCTCGAGCTCGCGCGCAAGGCGGACTTTCGCACGAGCCCCAACCCGATGGTCGGGGCCGTGGTGCTCGATCGGGAGGGCCACCTCGCGGGGGAGGGCTACCACCGGGCGAAGGGTGAGCCACACGCCGAGCAGGAAGCCCTGCATCAGGCCGGCGACCGGGCCCGAGGCGGCACGCTCTACGTCAACCTCGAGCCCTGCACCCACGCTCATCGCCAGCCCTGCTGCGCGGATGCCGTGATCGCAGCCGGCGTGTACCGCGTCGTCGTGTCGATGACCGATCCCGACGAACGGGTGCGAGGTGCAGGTGTCCGGGCGCTCGAACACGCCCGGGTCCGCACGGAGGTCGGCCTATACGAAGACCGCGCGCAGCGTCTCAACGAGTTCTACGTGAAGCACCGACTCACCAGACGTCCCTTCGTCGCCGCAAAGTTCGCGATGAGCCTGGACGGCAAGATCGCCACTCGGAACGGCGAATCGCGATGGATCACGGGCGAGGAGGCGCGTCTGTTCGGTCACCGGCTTCGTCACCAGCACGATGCGATCCTGGTCGGTATCAACACCGTCATCGCTGACAACCCTGAGCTGACCGCGAGGCCCGACGGACCGGACGCCAGGCAGCCTTTGCGGATCGTCCTCGACTCCGAGCTGCGCATCCGCCAGTCGGCGCGGGTGGTCGGAGAGAACACGCTGATCGCCACCACGAAGCCAGGCCGCGTCGGACTCGCCGAGGTCCTGGCCCTGCCGGCCACCGATAAAGGCCGGGTCTCCCTGCCTGACCTTCTCGACGAGCTCGGAAAGCGCAACATCCTAAGCGTCCTGGTCGAGGGTGGCGCGGAGGTGCACGCCTCGCTCATCGAGGAGGACCTGGTGGACAAGATCTACGCCTTCGTTGCGCCCCGGCTGATTGGCGGCAGGTCGGCCCCCGGTCCGGTCGCCGGCGAGGGCGTGGAGCACCTCGCCGACGCGCAAGCATTGACTGAAACCGAGCTCGTCCGCCTCGGGGACGACTATCTGCTGAGCGGGTATGTTCACCGGGATCGTTAGCGCCGTCGCGAAGGTCGTCGAGACCAAAGACGGTCGGATCGGCATCGACCACGCCGCCATCGCCAGGCACCTGAAGGTCGGGGGCAGCGTGGCCGTGAACGGCTGCTGCCTCACCGTGATCAAGAAGCGGGGACCGATTTTCGTGGCCGACGTGGTGCCGGAGACCAGGAAACGCACAAACCTCGGTGCCCTGCGCCCCGGCAGCGAGGTCAACCTGGAGCTGCCCCTGACCGCGTCATCAACCCTCGACGGCCACCTGGTGCAGGGCCACGTCGACGCCACCGCACCAGTGATCGCGGTCCGGAAGGCAGCCACCGGGAAGGAGGTGACCATCCAGCTCCCGGCCAACCTGACGCGGTACGTCGCCGAGAAAGGCTCGATCGCCGTCGATGGCACCAGCCTCACCGTGGCCGGCGTGGACCGCAACTCGTTCACTGTCGCCCTGATCCCTCACACCCTCGAGGCGACGATCGCGGGCAGCTACAAGAAGGGGTCCATCGTCAACCTGGAGGCCGACTTGATCGCCCGCTACGTGGCCCGAAACCTGCGCCGGTAGACTTCGTCGAGCACATGGCGCTCGCCACCGTTCCCGAGGCGGTCGAAGACTTCAAACAAGGCAAGTTCGTCATCGTCGTCGACGACGAGGATCGGGAAAACGAGGGCGACCTGGTCGTGGCCGCGGAGAAGGTCACGCCCGACCACATCAGCTTCATGACCCGCCACGGATCAGGCCTCGTCTGCCTGCCCATCCGGGCGAAAAGGCTGGACGAGCTCGGCATCGCTCCCATGGTCGAGCGCAACACCAGCCGTCTGGGCACGGCCTTCAGCGTGAGCATCGACGCCAGGGACATCACCACCACGGGCGCCTCGGCCTACGACCGGGCCGCCACGATCCGCAAGGTCCTCGACCCTGCGGCCAGACCCCAGGACTTCTCAATGCCCGGCCACACATTTCCACTCCGAGCCGCCGAGGGCGGCACCCTCACGAGGGCAGGCCAGACCGAAGCGGCCGTCGACCTGGCCACGCTCGCGGGCCTCTACCCGGCCGGCGTGATCACGGAGCTGATGCGGCCTGACGGAACCATGGCCCGCATGCCCGACATCCAGGAGTTCGCGGCCGAAAACGACATCAAGATCATCACGGTCGAGCAGCTCATCGCGTACCGCCGGCGCAACGAGAAGCTTGTGGCCAGGCGCGTCACGGCGCAGATCCCGATCAACGACGAGGCGGGCACGCCAAGACAATGGACGCTCTACGCCTACGAGGACGTGCTGAGGCACGAAAACCACCTCGCGATTGTGCTGGGCGAGATCGATGAAAAGAAACCGACCCTGTTAAGAGCCCACTCCGAGTGCCTGACCGGCGACATCTTCGGCAGCCTTCGCTGTGACTGCGGCGCGCAGCTCAAGGCCGCGATGGATCAAATCGCGGAAGAAGGCACTGGCGTCATCCTCTACATCAGGCATCAGGAGGGGAGAGGCATCGGCCTGCTCGACAAGCTCCACGCGTACAACCTGCAGGACGAGGGAATGGACACCGTCGAGGCCAACGAGGCCCTCGGCCACCCGCCCGACAAGCGCGATTACGGCATCGGCAGCCAGATCCTCTACGACCTGGGGGTGAGGAAAATCCGGCTTCTCACCAACAATCCAAAAAAGATCTACGGCCTCGAGGGCTTCGGGCTCGAGGTCGTGGAACGAATCCCGATCACCATCCCATCCAACAAGCACAACGAGCGCTACCTCCAGACCAAGAAAGACAAGCTCGGCCACCTGCTGTAATTCACGGAGTGGGTGAGCAGGGAACGAAGCCCGACCTCGACGGGGCAGACCTGACGATCGCGATCGTCGTCGCCCGCTTCAACGAGGACGTGACCAGGCGACTGCTGAAAGGCGCGACGGACGCCCTCCAGCAGCACGGCGTCGAAAACACCGACGTCTTCTGGGTCCCTGGCTCGCTCGAGCTCCCCATCACTGCCCTCGCCCTCGCCGAGAAGGGCGGCCACGACGCCATCGTGTGCCTCGGCGCGGTGATCAGGGGCGAGACATTTCACTTCGAGATCGTCGCCATGCAGTCGGCCGCGGGAATCATGCAGGTGCAGCTCGACACCGGCGTGCCGATCGCAAACGGCGTGCTGACGACCGAGGACAAAGACCAGGCCCTGGCAAGGTCGGGCATGAAGAACAACAAAGGCGCCGACGCCGCGGAAACGGCCATCGAGATGGCCAACCTCCTACGGACGATCCAGGGCTAGCTCACCACCGACAGCGCGACCACAGCTCGCCCAGCGGGCGCCACGATGAACCCGTCCGTCGCCGCCGGCGTGCTGAACTGCTGCGCCCCGCCCAGCGACGTGGAGAAACGCACGCTGCCCGTCGACAGATCGAGCGCGAACAACGTCGCCGACGACGGCTCGATCGCCCACACGGCCCCCGCCGACACGATCGGAGATCCCAGAGACGGGCGCGGCGCGTGCCAGGCCACGGTGATCGAGGATGCCGAAACGGACAGCGCATACACCCCGTCCGCGCACGGCACGAGCACCGTCGATCCCGAAACTGCGGTGCCGCCCCACGCGCCGGAGCACACCTTCCGGCTCACCAGCTGCCCGCCGACACCTCCCAACGCCCCCGCCCGCAGCACGTATCCGACACCTTCCTTGCCGAGAGCGAAAACCAGCCCGCCGGGAAGCAGCGTCGCGCCGACCGAGCCCAGGTCGGTGTCGCTCGCGTTCAACGCCTGCCAGTTGGACGGCGCGAAGTAAGACCGGACCGTCTGGAGGTCAGGTGACAGATCCATCACCGAGTCGCTGTGGTCAAAGCTGGACCCAAAAGAAGTCGCGTTGCCCGACACGACGTAGACGCTGCCGTCGTCCGTGATCGTCACGCCCTGCGGCGACCAGATTCCCGCCCCCCGCGCGCTGGGCACCCTGAAGTCCGACTCGTGGGCGCCGTCCAGTGACACGGCGACCACATATCCGTGGTACGCGCCGCAATCCCCGTACAGACCACCGAACGGGACGTACACCAGACCCGATCCGATCGCCAGCGCGCCCCGCTGCTGCTGCACGGAAGGATTCGATCCCGCGACATCGACCTGTCGCTGCCACACCGTCGACCCATCCGTCAGGCTCAGCGCGAACAGCATGTGGTGCGCGCCTCGCAGAAAGGCCGTTACGAACACCCGATTCGAAGCGATGTCAGCCGCCGGGGTGCCCGTGATGCCCGTCACCGGCCCGATGTTGCCGCAGGGCAGCGACGACGCATCTACAGGATCGCCCAGGTGGCTCTGCCAGACAACGCTGCCTGTAAAGAGGTCGAGCGAATAGACCGTGTTGTTCTCGGTCGCCACGATCACATGCCCGGCGACGATCAGGGGAGACGCATAAACGGACCCGTCCACCGCGGCGCGCCATGCCACGACCGGCGTCCCCAGCGCGGGCTCAGACGGTCCAACGCCGGCACGCCTCGCATCGCGGTGGTACCCCATCCACTCGGCCGAGATCGGCGGCGAGGCAGAAGGTACCGAAGGCGTGGACACGCCAGGTGACGACGCAACCGGCGTTGAACCCGGGCCGCACGAGGTGACCAGGACAGAAACAGACACGGCGACACCCAGCGCCAGCAGGGGCGCGCGGGGCGCTTGTCTCAGAGTCCCCAGGCGAACTTGCGCGCCGGTCTCAACCGCGCGCGCTCGGGCGCGATCAGCTCCACCCGGCCTTGCATCGCCACTCCCCGCCGCGGCCCCATCGCGTCGACCACCATCGCCGCCCGCGCTTCGTGCTTCAGGTTCCGCAGCTTAACGCCGTCGACGTCGAAGTCCAGGGACCCATCGTCGTTCATCGTGTACATCACGGGCACGACGTGCGGCCACCCCGTAGGCCCCGCCGTCGCCAGCCGCGCAATGCGCTGCGAGCGCAGGAACTCGAGCTCGGCGGCCGTGAACACGAATCACATCCTAGACTCAACCATTCACATGGCAACGAAGGCGGAGACGCAGCTCGGCGGCTACCAGATCACGAGAACAGAGCCGCTCGAGCGCCTCGATGGCACCTACATCGAGCTCACGCATCAGGGCACCGGCGCACGACATATCCACATCGAGTGCCCGGACGACAACAACGGATTCGCCGTCTTCTTTCCCACCGCGCCCACCGACTCCACGGGCGTGGCCCACATCCTCGAGCACGTCGTCCTCGCAGGGTCGCAGAGATACCCCGTGCGAGACCCCTTCTTCAGCATGACCCGAAGATCGCTCGCGACCTTCATGAACGCCCTCACCGGTTCCGACTGGACCATGTACCTCTTCAGCACGCGCAACGCCAAGGACTACATGAACCTCCTCGACGTGTACCTCGACGCCACCTTCTTCCCGCGGCTGAGCGAGGATGCCTTCAAGCAGGAAGGCATCCGGTTCGAGTTCGAAGAGCCGGAGAACCCCAAGAGCGGACTCCGCTACAAGGGTGTCGTCTTCAACGAGATGAAGGGCGCGCTCGCGACGCCAAGCGCCGCGATCGACCGCGCCATCGGCAAGGCCCTGTTCCCGGGCCTGCCGTACTCGTTCATCTCCGGGGGCGACCCGCAGGACATCCCGAACCTCACGTGGGAGAAGCTCAGGAAATTCCACGCCCAGCACTACCACCCGAGCAACGCCCACTTCTACACCTATGGCGACCAGTCCCTGGCCACGACGCTCGAGGTCATCGAGCGCAACGCCCTCTCCCAGTTCAAGAAGATCGAGGTCGACTCTTCGATCCCCCGCGTCGAGCGCCACCAGAAGCCCACATCGATCGTCGAGCCCTACCCGGCGCACGGAGCAGACGACGACGTGAAGAAGGCCGAGGCGCTGACCGCGTGGGTCACCATCCCGACCGCCGACTCGTTCCGCCTCCTCGCCATGCGCGTCCTGTCCGAGGTCCTGCTCGCCAACGCCGGTTCGCCGCTGAGGAAGGCGCTCATCGATTCGGGCCTGGGCAGCGCGCTCGCCGACGGCAGCGGATTTCACGACGAC
This sequence comes from Candidatus Limnocylindrales bacterium, assembly GCA_035473355.1. Taxonomy (GTDB): domain Bacteria; phylum Chloroflexota; class Dormibacteria; order Dormibacterales; family Dormibacteraceae; genus 40CM-4-65-16. Next base: position 22,831 of record DATIOJ010000013.1, on the reverse strand, counting down.
TCCCAGGAGTCGGTGTTCGGAGCCGGGCTGAAGGGGATCGCGGTGGAGGACGCCGTCAAGGTGGAGCAGGTCGTCCTCGACACGCTCGAGCGCCTGGCGGACCAGGGCGTCGACGCCTCCCAGGTCGACGCGGCCATCCATCACCTGGAGTTCGAAAAGAGGGAGCGCTCCAACGCGGGCTTTCCCTATGCGCTGCGCGTCCTCTTCTCGCTGGTTCCGGGCTACATCTACGCGGGAGACCCATTCAACGCCCTGAACTTCGACGCCGATCTGCAGCACCTCCAGAAGGCGCGCCAGGAAGGCCGCTTCTTCGAGAACCTCATTCGCGCCGGGCTGCTCGACAACCAGCACCGCGCGCTCGTCACCGCCGTGCCCGACCCTGGCCTGGAGGAGCGCCAACGCAAGCACGAGCTGGAGCGGCTGGCCCAGATCGAGGCCCGCCTGACCGACGCGGAAAAACAGGCAATCGTGGCCGACGGGCTCCGCCTCAAGTCCGAGCAGGACGCCAGGCAAGACCTCTCCATCCTGCCGACCCTTGAGCTGACCGACATCCCGATGAAGTTCGAAGACGTGCCGGCGGTGGACGCCGAGGTGCGCCGGGCGAGCGTCGAGTTCTATCCCCAGCCGACCAACGGCATCACGTACCTCGACCTGCGGAGCGACTTCTCCTCCCTGACCGCGGAGCAGAAGGACCTCCTGCCGCTCTTCGGCCGCGTGCTCACGCAGAGCGGCGCGGCGGGCCAGGACTACGCGCTGATCGCATCACGGATCGCGTCGCACACCGGCGGCGTCGGCGCCGCGGCGCAGGTCCAGTCGCTCGCGGCCAGCGACGACTACCTCCAGTCGTTCGTCCTGTCGGGAAGGGCGCTCGACCGCAACGCGCGGCCCTTCATCGAGCTGATGACGGACCTGGTCGCCAGGCTCGAAGTCGAGCCGCACCGGCTCAAGGAGATCATCGCCGAGATCACGACCCGCCTCGAGACGTCGCTGGCGGGACTCGGCTTTCAGTTCGCGCTGCTGCGCGCTCATTCGAAGATCAGCTCCGAGGGCGCGGTCAACGACCAGCTGCAGGGGATCGGCATGCTGCACACGATGCGGCGCCTGGCCAGGCTCGACGAGCACGACCTCGATGGCGTGATCGCCACCCTGAACGAGATCAGGAAGCGCCTCTACCGCAGCGGATCGCTGCGGATCGTCGTCACATGCGAGGAGTCGATGATCCCGACCCTCGAGGACCTCATAGGCGGCCTGGTCGGCCAGCTGCCATCTGGCGGAGACGAGGGCCGGCCCGAGCGCCCGGCCGCGCTGGAACCCAGGCCCGAGGCGCTGACGGCGCCCGTGCCGGTGGCCTTCAACGTGCGCTTCTTCAGGACGGTGCGTTATACGCACCCCGACTCCCCGGCGCTGCTCGTGCTCGCCAACTATTTGCGCGACACCTTCCTGCACCGCGAGCTGCGCGAGAAGGGGGGCGCCTACGGCGGCTTCGCGCAAGCGGGCGTGTCGAGCGGGACCTTCTACTTCGGCTCCTACCGCGACCCCAACATCACCCGGACCTACGACGTCTTCGACCGCGCTGTGCAGTGGGTGACGGAGAGCGAGATCGAGCCGGAGACGCTGAAGGAGGCAATCCTCGGCGCGTGCGGGGACGTGGACCCTCTCGAGTCGCCCGACATCAAGGGCCGGCGCGAGGCCACCAATCGCGTCACCGGCTTCACCCGCGAGGCGCGCGAGCGGTTCAAGCAGCGCCTCCTGCACGTGACCGCGGAGGACCTGCGCCGCGTGACGGGCGCCTACCTGGTGGGCGCCGCTGCCGTCGAGACCACAGTGGCCGGGCCGGACCTCATCGAGGTTGCGCGCAAGGAGAGGCCGGGGCTGTTCGAGGTCGTCGCGCCGATCTAAGGCGCGGCACTAAACTGGCGCCCGTGAACCAGTTCTGGCGCCATCAACTGTTCTGGCCGATCGTGCTCATCGCTGTCGGCGTGTATTTCCTGCTGCTCAACCTCGGGCTGCTGTGGTGGCTGCGCGCTGACATCTTCTGGCCGCTCGTGCTCATCGCGCTCGGGCTGTGGCTGATCCTCAGGCGGACGAGGACCTGATTGCGCTACCGGAGCTTCTTCTGGCCCGGCGTGCTGATCCTGGCCGGGGTCATCGCCTTGCTCGTGAACACCGGCGCGATCACCGGCGATCGGGTCATCCAGCTCCTCACGCTGTGGCCGCTGATCCTCATCGTGATCGGCCTCGAGATCATCGCGCGACGATCGATCCACGGGGCGGCGAGCGACGTCGCCGCGGCGCTCATTGTCCTGGTGGCGGTGGCCGCTGCGGTCGGGTACGTGGCCATCGCGCCCAACCCATCGGCCACGTCCACCCTCGATGCGACCGGGCCCAAGGGCGAGCTGCGGCAGGCCTCGCTCCAGGTGAACGTCGGCTCCGCGAACGTCACGATGACCAGCGCCGACCTCGGCTCGGATCTCTACCACCTCCACATCTCCTACTCAGGCGACAAACCCGACGTCCGCTTCGAGGCGTCGAGCGGCGCCCTGACCATCGACCAGAACAACCGGAGCGTCTTCGGCCTGCAGAGGCAGCGCTTCGTGATGACGCTGGAGTTGAGCTCGAGCGTGGCGTGGAGCGTCAGTGAGAACACCGGCGCGTCCAACGACACCATCAACCTCGCCCAGACCACGGTGACCGCCCTCAAGGTCAACGCCGGCGCCGCCAGGGAGGACATCACGCTCGGACCGGCGACCGGGGAAGTTCCAGTCGACATCAACGGGGGCGCCGTAACGGCGTACGTGCACCGGCCGAGCGGCACGAGGGCTTCGATTGAGGTGTCCGGCGGCGCGGTCAGCCTGGACGCCGACGGACACAGCTACCACTCGATCGGAAGGGTCGCCTATACGCAGGGCAACGGTGGCGACTTCTACCGCATCCGGGTCAGCGGCGGCGCCTGCACAGTGACACTCGACACGACGGCCGGATCAGACTAGGCGCGGTTCCAGCGCATCGATCCGCGCCCGGTACATCGCCTCGGTCGCGGGCGTCACCGCGTCGCGGAGTCCCCGCGCCGCCGCCTTGAGCAGCGACTCCAGCTCGCCGTCGAGGACGCCTGCCGCGCGCAGCACCTCTACCAGCGCCGCCGCACGCTCGGCGCCACCCAGGATCGCGTCCTGGTCGGCCGGCAGCCGGGCCAGGGCGTCCCCCTCGCGCCGCAGCCGAGCGGCGAGGGCGGTCATCTCGTCTCCGCCGCGTGCCTCGCAGCGATCAGCGCCTGCGTAGGCGGCGGCGGAGGCCAGGCGGCCTTCGAGCACGCGGCCGTCCGCCGCGGGGCCGGCGGCAGACGCCGGACAGAGCCCCACCAGCTGCTGCGCGCCGAACGACACCCCGCGCCGCTCGAGCTCCGCGACGACGTCCCAAGGCGTCGTCTCCTCGACCCGGAACAGGTTCATCGAGAGCTGGACGCGCTCGCCCGGCAGCTCAAAGGCGAGCGCCTGCACGCCGCGCAGCCCATCGCCGGACTCCCGGATGGCGCGCGCCAGGCCACGCGCCGCGACGAGGTCGTAGCCGTACAGGATCACGTTGAACGCCACCAGCCCGAGCCGCGCACCCACGCACACCGCACCCGCCGTCGGGTGGAGGTCGGGTCCGCCGAGGTCGAGCTTCGCCCGGCCCGCCCTGATGTCGGCCAGCGATTTGTGCTCGCCGTGGCCGTAGAAGTAGACAGGCACGCGGAGCTCGGACCAGGCGCGCGCGCCGACCTCACGCGCCACCTCGCGGCAGGTGTCGAGCGAGGTCGAGCCGAGCGGAATGATCGGCACCACGTCCGCCGCGCCGACCCGCGGATGGACGCCGTGGTGCTCGCGCAGGTCGATGTGCTCCACCGCGGCGGCGATCGCGCCCATGAGCCCGTCGGCCACGCGGGCCCGGCCTCCGGCGAGCGACACGACGACGCGGTTGTGGTCGGGGTCGGGGTCCGTGTCCAGGACGAAGGCCCTGGAGGCGGCGCCGCTGATCGCGTCGATCACATCGCTGCGCCGGCCTTCTGAGAAGTTCGGCACCGACTCGAAAACATCCATCACCAGACCAGCTAGCGTAAGTTGCCGTGTCGGGGCAGGTCACTTTGGTCTACGGCGATGCGCTGATGAAGCATCACCTCTCCGACGAGCACCCGCTCCAGCCGATCCGGGTCAAGCTCGCGGTCGACCTCATCAAGTCGACGGGCCTCATCGAGCACTGCGACCTGCTTCCACCGCGCGCGGCAACCATCGAAGAGCTCGAGCTGGTGCATTCGCCTGAGTACGTCGAGTTGGTGCAGCAGCTGAGCGACCCGCTCGCACGCCACCTCGTCCCTTTCGAGGCGATCGAGGCCGCGGGCTACGCGTCGGCGGACAACCCGATCTCCGACGAGCTGCACGAGGGCACGGCGCTGGTGGCGGGCGCCACCGTCGTCGCGGCCGAGCGAATCGAGAGCGGCGCCGCGCTCCATGCTTTCAGCCCATCGGGCGGCTTGCACCACGCGCACCGCGACCGCGCGTCGGGATTCTGCACCTACAACGACGCCGCCATCGCGTGCGAGTGGTTCAAGCGGCGGGGACATCGCGTCGCCTATGTCGATGTCGACGTCCACCACGGCGACGGCGTCGAGCACATCTTTCAGAGCGACCCCGAGGTCCTGACGATCAGCCTGCACGAATCGGGGCGCTGGCTGTTTCCCGGTACAGGATTTCCCGAGGACAGCGGCGTCGGACCGGGCAAGGGTTTTGCCGCCAATCTGCCATTTGTTCCGTACACGTGGGACGAGCCCTGGCTGGCCGCTTTCGAGGAGGTCGTGCCGGCGCTGCTGCGGCGATTCAAGCCGACCGTGCTCGTCACGCAGGACGGATGCGACACGCATCATCGCGATCCGCTGGCGCACCTCGCGGCGACAACGCGGATCTGGCCGCGCATCGGCGCCTTGTTCCACGAGCTTGCCCACGAGCTGTGCGAGGGGCGCTGGCTGGCGCTCGGCGGCGGCGGATACGCGATCTACGAGGTCGTGCCGCGCGCGTGGACCTTGTTCTTCGCGGAGATGGTCGAACGTCCTGACCTCACGGAACAGGTCAATGATCCGCACACGATGGTCCCGGAGGTCGAGGCGCAGGAACGCGTGTGGACCGCGCTGCGCAAAGACCTCCGGAAACTTGGCGAAGTACACGGTCTGAACCTGCTTAATAAGTCGCTTCCCCGCTAGCGGGGAAGTACCGCCGCTTGCGGCGGGGATGGGGAGGAAGGAATAGCCCGAGACGAATCTAGCCGGAGTACGTCCTCAGGCAGCGGGCGCAGACCTTGGCCCGGAACGTCTTCCCGGCCACCGTCACGCGACCCATCTGGAGGTTGGGTTCAAACCTCCGGTTGACCCGGTTCTTGGCGTGACTGACGTGATGTCCGAACTGCGGGGTCTTGCCGCAGATAGCGCACTGCTTGGCCATGGGGCACCTTCAGATTGATGGTTTGGAGTGGGGCGGCGGAGCACCGAACGGGCGCTCGACGCGACCGTGAATTGTACCATGAGCCTTCGCATGGCCTCCAAGACCACGACGGCGCTGATCCAGTCCCGGCAGTGGGGTCGCATCGAAGTGTTTCCCTCGGCCGTCGCTGCCATCGCGGGCCACGCGGCGATGCGCTGCTACGGCATCAGCGGAATGGCCGGCCGCGGCCTGCGCGACGGCTTTGCCGAGCTGCTCCGGCGCGAGAACGTCGACAAGGGCGTCGACGTCGTGCAGGTCGAGGAAGGGCTCGTGATCGACGTGTACGTGATCGTCCAGTACGGCATCCGGATCAGCGAGGTCGCCCACAACCTCCAGGAAACGGTCAAGTTCGAGGTCGAGCGCTCCGTGAACGTGCCCGTGCTCAAAGTCAACGTCAACGTCCAGGGCGTTCGCGAAGAGCCCAGCTGAGTGGTGGCTGCAGCGAGGGCAACCGGAGTGGACGGACAGGTCTTCAAGCGAGCCCTGCTTGGCAGCCTCAGCTGGCTAGCCTCCAACCACGAGGAGGTGAACCGGCTCAACGTCTTCCCGGTGCCGGACGGCGACACGGGCACCAACATGCTGCTGACCCTCCAGTCCGCGGTCGAGGACGTCAAGGAGTCCAACGCGGCCGAGGTGAGCAAGATCGCGAAGCTCGCCTCGCACGGGAGCCTCATGGGCGCGCGCGGCAACTCCGGCGTGATCCTCTCCCAGATCTTTCGCGGGTTTGCGCGAGCGGTTGAGGGCAAGAGCTCGCTCACGCCCGCGGAGCTCGCGGCGGCGTTCGAGGAGGCCGCCAACGCCGCCTACCGCGCGGTGAACAAGCCGACCGAAGGCACGATCCTGACGGTTGCGCGCGAGGCCGGCCGCGCCGCAGCGACCGCCGCCACCAGCCCTGACGCAAGCATCCCGCGCGTCATCGCCGCCGCGGCTGCAGGCGCGCGAACTGCGGTGCTCAAGACGCCGAGCCAGCTGCAGATCCTACGCGACGCCGGCGTAGTCGACGCTGGTGGTTACGGGCTGCAGCTCATCCTCGAGGGCATGCTGAAGACCGTCGAGGAGTCGGAGCCCCTCGCGGCGCTTGCCGTGACGAGCCGGCCGATCTCACCCGCCTCGCAAGTCTCGCTTGCGCTGCCCGAGGGTGGATGGGGCTACTGCACCGAGTTCCTCATCGAGGGGACCAATCTCGACCCCGACCTGATCCGCGGCCGGATCGAATCGCTCGGCAACTCGGTCCTGGTCGTCGGCGAGCCGGAGCTGGTGAAGGTCCACGTGCACACCGACGACCCGACGAGCGTCATCAACGTCGCGGGCGGCTACGGCAAGCTGACCAGGCTCACCGTCGGCGACATGTCGACGCAGCACCGTCGAATTCTTCAGCGCGAGGGCACGCTGGAAAACGCGGGCGCCGCGACTGGCGTCAGGCCGCCGCGGCCCAACGGCGTGGGCCTGGTCGCTGTGGTGGCCGGGCGCGGGCTGGTCGAGATCTTCCGCGGCCTGGGCGTCGACGCGATCATCGAGGGTGGTCAGACGATGAACCCGAGTACGCAGGACATGCTGACCGCCATCGAGTCCGTCCCCTACGACGAGGTCATCCTGCTGCCCGACAACGGCAACGTGGTCGCGGCGGCCAAGCAGGTCATCGGGCTGACCAAGAAAAAGGTGCACGTCGTGGAGACGCACAGCGTCCCGCAGGGGGTGTCGGCGGTCGTAGCGTTCCGGCCGGAGCGACCAGCTGACGAAAACGTCCGGGCGATGAAGGCCGAGGCCGAGCGCGTGATGACGATCGAGGTGACACACGCCGTACGCGACACGCGATCCAACGGATTGCGGGTGAAGAAGGGCGACGTCATCGGCCTGATCAACGACCGGCTCGAGTTCGCGGGCGCCGACTATGCCGAGGTCGTGAACAAGGCGCTCGGCAAGCTGGGTCCCGATTCGTACGAGCTAGTCACCGTTTATCGGGGCGAGCAGGCGAGCGACGCTGAGCTATCCCGCCTGGAATCGGCGATCCGCTCGAGCTATCCCGGCCTCGAGGTCGAGGTCCAGCAGGGCGGCCAGCAGCACTACCCCTTCATCCTCTCGGTCGAGTAGCACAGCGCACCGAGTGGCTCGACGCTTCGCGGTAGTCACCGACTCGACTGCCGACCTGCCCGACGAATGGCGTGACCGCTACGGCATCGAGGTCGTGCCGCTCAAGGTCCTGTTCGGCCAGGAGACCTTCCGCGACCGAATCGACATGACGGACGAGGAGTTCTTCCGCCGGCTGGCCGCGTCGGCGACGCTGCCCACGACCTCGGCGCCGTCACCGGGCGAGTTTGCCGAGGTTTACAGGCGCCTCGCGAAGGACCACGACTCCTGCATCTCGATCCACATTGGTGCGCAGCTTTCGGCGACGGCCGAGGCCGCGCGGGTCGGGGCGGCGGCGGTGGATGGATTCAAGGTCAACGTTGTCGACAGCAAGACCGTCTCCATGCCGATCGCCTTTCTCTGCCGCATCGCGGCCGAGAGCGACGACCTCGTTGCGGCCACCGCAGCGGTGGAGCGCCGCGTTCCCAAGAGCCGCGTCCTGGCTCTTCTCGACACCCTTCGCTATCTGGAGATGGGCGGCCGGCTGAGCAGGGCCCAGGCGATGATCGGCACCATGCTGGACCTCAAGCCTCTCCTGCTTGTCGCCGACGCGGAGATCAAACCGGTCGACCGCGTGCGCACGCGATCCCGCGCGATCCCCCGCATGGTCGAATTCTTCAAGGGCGAGCTCCCGGTGGAGCACGTCGCCGTGATGCACGCGCAGGCGGCGGACGAGGCGCAGGCCATCGCCGAAGCCCTGCGTCGCGATCTTCCCGAGCAGGAGATCACCATCGGGCAGATCGGCTGCGTCCTCGGCACGCACACCGGCCCGCGGGCACTGGGAATCGTCTACCTGAAGGCCTGACCCTCCGGATAGTCCGGACTATCCGGGCTTCTCACGCGCCACGAGCCGCCAAAGTCCGGACTATCCGAGCAAATCCCCTACGCGGTCAGGCAGTCACTGAGAAGTCCGCCGCCAGCTTGACGTTGTGCCCCGGCAGCGGCCACACCCGCAGCACCGGCGGCGTGACCGCCACCAGCCCCGGTACCGCCCGCGCCACGAGCCGGAACACCCGCTCCTGGCCCTTGCCCCACGCGAGCCGGTACTGCTCCCGCAGCGGCGCAGGGAGGAGGCCCGCGGTGATCAGCTCCCACGGCACGAACACCGCGCCCGGCAGCCGCAGCAGCCTCGGCCGGACCACGAGCCTCGACAGCTCGAGGGCCGTTTCGCCAACCCTAAGCTCAGCCGCGACGCAGCTCTGCACGTACTCCTCGAAGTCCGCCACCCTCGCCGGAAAGCGCGCGCGCGGCACGCCGAGCAGCTCACCGAGCAGCTTCATCTCCTGGTAGAAGGCCTCGCGATCCTGAGCCGCCAGGCGGCGCACGAACGTCTCGTAGGTGACGAGCGCGGTGTCGACCAGCGTCGCGTGCACCCACAGCAGAAGATCAGGGTCCAGCGCGCGATAGTCGTCTCCCGTCACCCGCGCGTGAACGCGGTTGACGCTTCGCGCGGCGGCCATCGCGGTCTCGCGATCCCCGAACACGATCGCCATCGTCAGCCGGATCGTCCGCCGTAGCCGGTACATCGGCCGAACCCGGAAGTCGGAATGCTCGTCCACGCCCGCCGCGACCTTCGGGTGGGCCAGCTGCATCAGCAGGGCGCGGCCGCCGCCCAGGAGCAGCACGTTCTCGCGGTTGACCCGCCTCACCACCGAGTCGTCCGCGTACAGGCCAGGCCGCATCGAAATCATTTAAGCAGCCGGGTGGTGGTCTCTCTCCACGCTATGCGGTGGCGGCGGCGATCTCGGAGTTGAAACGGTCGAGCAGCGGCCTGTAGAAGGCGTCGATCGCGGTCCCGATCTTGTCGATGTCGTACGTCCCGAGCCTGGTCCGGTCGGCGTCCAGGCTGGCCTGGTACTGGGCCACGCTCGCATCGTCGCCCGCGATCTGCGCGTCGAGCTGCTTGCCGAAGTCGGCGGCGAAGGTCTGCATGTCGACCATCAGGTTGTGCAGGTCGGACGGAAGCGCCGGCGCCGCCGAACGCTGCACGGCCTGGTCGACGTCGCTCTTCATCGTGGCGAGGGTGGACTTCGCAGCCGTCAGGTCGCCGCTCGAGCTCTGATTGCTCAGCAGGTCGAGGTCGCCGAGCGCGCTGTACAGCGAGTGCCAGAACAGGCCGTCGAGAGCCTCATCTGCCGCGATCGTTCTCGCGGCGGCAAGCGCGTTGCGCGCGTGGCCGAGCCTCGCGGACTCGCGATCGATGCTGCTTCGCCCAACTGCGGTCAACCAGCGGCTTCCATTCAGCTGACCCTCTGTGGACACCAGCGACGCATCGTCCTGGTTGATCGTTTGCATCGCCAGCTGCGAGTTGGCGATCGACTTGTCCACGAGCGTGACCTCTTGCTGCGGATTGAAGTTCCCACTGCTGTTGAGAGCCCTGACCTCGCTGTCGATCGCGTTGAATGATGTGTTCAATGTGTTCTGATGCGACACGACGTTGTTCAGCGTCCGCTCGGAGCTCGCGACGAGGACGCCTGAGTACACGATGCCGGTGCCCGCGTACAGGATGATTGCGATGATCAGAATGCCAAGCACCAGAAGCTCGATGCGCCTTCGACTCACTCTCAACCGAACATAACCCAGATGGCAATCCTGGTTCTTCCCAACACGCTCGATGCATCGGTGGAGCAATTGCCCGATGTCGGCAAGGTGAATGCGAGCCGCCTGGCCAAGCTCGGCATCGAGACGATCCGCGACCTCCTGCTGACGCTGCCTTACGCGTGGGACACGTTCCGCGAATCGCCCATCTCGGGACTCGTGCCTGGGACCCAGGCGTCGGTTGTCGGCACGCTCGTCACCATCCACCCGGTGATGACGAAGCGCCGTCGCCTCCGCATCATCGAAGCCACCGTCGCCGACGACAGCGGCGCCCAGATGCGCGTGGTGTGGTTTCACTCGGCGTACATCCTCAAGCAGCTGCAGCAGGGCGACCGCGTGGCGTTTGCCGGGTTGGTCGAGAAGAACCGATATCGCGGCCAGCCCGGGATGGTCAACCCGCAGCACGAACGCCTGGCCGCCGGTGGGGAGGCCATGCCCCAGAAGGTCGGCGGGATGACACCGAGGTATCACCTGGTGGACGGGCTCAGCTCGAAGAAGATCGCCGGCTGGGTCGAGGTCGTGCTGCCCCTCGCGGATCGGCTCGACGACCTGCTGCCTCCCGAGGTACGCCAGGCTCGGGGCCTGCTCGACATCGCCGAGGCGGTGCGCCGCGGCCACAGGCCGGGGTCGCAGGACGACTTTCTCGCCGCGCGCAAGCGGATGACCTTCGCCGAGCTGTTTGAGCTGCAGGCGGCCTTCGCCCTGATGCGGGCTCGCATCGCGGCGGAGCCGGCGACACCCATCCCTTTCCGGCAGGAGGTCGGCGACGCTTTCAAGTCCGGGCTCGGATTCGAGCTCACCGAGGCCCAACGCCGCGCCACGCGGGACGCGTTCAAGGACATGCAGCAGTCCCTGCCGATGAACCGGCTTCTGAACGGGGACGTCGGATCAGGCAAGACCGCGGTCGCGGCCGCCTGCGCGGCGATGACGCACGCCGCCGGCATGCAGACGGTCGTGATGGCGCCGACCGAGATCCTGGCCAGGCAGCACCTGCGCAAGTTCCGCACCTACCTGGAGCCGACCTTTCCCGACCTCAAAGTGGAGCTGCTCGTGAGCGGTTTGAGCGCAGCCGAGCGGCGGCGAGTCCGCACAGCGGCGGCTTCAGGGCACTGCGCGGTCGTGGTGGGCACGCACGCCTTGATCGAGGAGGAGGTGGAGTTCCTCAACCTGGGCCTGGCGGTGGTCGACGAGCAGCATCGCTTCGGCACTCGACAGAGAGAGCTGCTGCGGGGCAAGGGCCGCGGCAGGCCTCATTTCCTGGCCATGACGGCCACGCCGATCCCCCGCACGCTGGCGCTCGCGCTTTACGGGGAGATGACGCTGTCGGTCATCGACGAGATGCCACCCGGCCGTACGCCCGTTGAGACTGATGTCATCGATCCGGATCGCCGCGCCCGCGCCTACGACCTGGTGCGCAAAGAGGTTGCCGCGGGGCACCAGGCGTTCGTGATCTGCCCGCTGATCGAGGAATCCGAGGCGGTGGTGGCGAAGTCCGCGACGGCAGAGTTCGATCGCTTGCAGCGCGAGGTCTTCCCTGACCTGCGGCTAGGCCTAATCCACGGGCGTCTCAAAGACAAAGACGAGGTCATGCAGCGCTTCGTCTCCGGCGAGATCCAGATCCTCGTGGCCACGGCCGTGGTGGAGGTAGGCGTCGACGTACCGAACGCAACTGTGATGATGATCGAGGGCGCCGACCGCTTCGGCCTGGCGCAGCTGCATCAGTTCCGCGGCCGCGTCGGACGCGGATCGGCGGCGGCGCGCTGTCTGCTGCTTGCCGACGATCCGTCTGACAAGAGCCTCGCGCGGCTCGAGCTCGTGGCCCGCTTGCGGGACGGCTTCGCGCTTGCCGAAGAAGACATGAGGCTGCGTGGCACGGGCGAGCTGCTCGGCTCGAGGCAGCACGGGATGACGGACGCAGCGATGGACGCGCTGGCCGAGCCGGAGCTGCTCAACGACATTCGGGAGGAGGCGGAGACCATCGTGCAGGCAGATCCGAATCTCGATCGCCATCCCGCTTTGAAGGCCGCGGTGGTGCGAAGGCTGGAGCTGACCTCGATCAGCTAGGGGTGTAAGCCGCGGTCAACATCCCGAAGTACGTCGGCGCCTCGTAAGAGATCAACTCCCCGTTCCACTGTGCGCCCTGCGCGCGCCCGGCCCCCTGCACGGCCCCGTGCAGCATGAGCATCTGCCACCAGCTGTCCGCCTTCGCGCGCTCCACGAAGTCGGGCTCGATGCCGACCAGACCCTCGAGTCGGTTCGTCCGCACCAGCTCCGCTACCTGGGCGTCGTACTTCGCCGCGTCGGGGTGGAACCCGTAGGGACCGTCCGTTCGATGCGCGTGACCGTGATCGGCGCTGGCGATGAGCGCGATCCGCAGCGACGACGCGGCCGCCGCGGCGGCGATCGCCGCGCCCGCGGTCACGTGGTCGGACGCCGACAGCTCGCGCGCCGGTGTCACGACAAGGGCCGGCGTCGGCGGCGTGTTCCTGCCGCCCATGAACCACAGCGGGATCAGCACGCCCCAGTCCATCGGCGCTACGGCCGCCGGCGGATCGTTGGCGCCGAAGCTCACCGCCGCGGAGGGCAGTCCCGCGTTGGAGAACGCCTCGAGCACGGACCACGCCAGGTCGGGGTCCGACGGCACGTCGAGCTCGACAGCAGGAGTGTCGCCGTTGAGGCGTCCCTTGAGCCGTCCGGCGACGATCACGGCCAGCGCATTCGCGATGTGCACGTTATGCGGCGTCGCCACGATGACCACATCGGGCCGCGCAGTGGCGAATCGGCGTCCTAGCTCCTCCATCCCGGCGCGCGTTCTGGCCGCCACGTCGCGCTCGTCCGGAGCACACGCCTCGGCGATGGCGATGCCTCCGTGCGGCGCGATCGCGCCAAACACCAACGGCATCAGGAAAGTCTCCTCCCCATCTAATGGGGAGGTGGCCCGCAGGGCCGGAGGGGAGGTGGAATCACCACCGACGATACTTAGCACAACTTGGATTCACCACTTCGCTTGACGGAGTACAGCCACGGGGCGGGTTGAGCCTGCAAGCTCAGCCCGGTGGAGCTAGGGCAGGTTCTCGGGGCGCTGCCCCCGATCGTTGACCCCAACGTGCTGAAGGGTGCGGCCGCGCGTGACGACGCCGCGGTTTATCGCATCGCGCCCACGCGCGCCCTCGTGGCTACGGTCGACTTCTTCACGCCCATCGTCGATGACCCATACGCGTACGGCGCAATCGCCGCCGCCAACGCGCTGAGCGACGTGTATGCGGTCGGCGGAAAGCCCCTCTTCGCGCTCGGCATCACTGCATTTCCGCGCGCGATGCTCTCCACAGGCCTGCTCGAAAAGATCGTCGCCGGCGGCGCGGCGAAGATGGCCGAAGCAGGCGTCGCCGTGGTCGGCGGCCACTCCGTCGACGACGCCGAGCCGAAGTTCGGCTACACCGTCATCGGCGAGGTCAACCCGGACCGAGCCATCGACCACGATGCCGCAAGCAAGGGCGACATCCTCTTCCTCACCAAACCGCTCGGCTCGGGCCTCGTCGCGACGGCCATCAAGCGCGGCCTGTGCCCACCCGAGCTGGAGGCGGAGGCGATCGCGGTGATGACCAGGCTGAACCGCGAGGCGTCGGAGCAGATGGTGAAGTCGGGCGCAACCGCCGCGACCGACGTCACCGGGTACGGCCTCATCGGCCACCTCCTCAATCTGAAAGGGGGCGCCGACATCGACTTCGGCTCCGTGCCGTTCATGAAGGGTGTCGGCAATCTCGCCGAGCGCGACCTGTTCGCCGACGGCAGCCGCCGCAACCACGCGGCGTATCGCGATCGCGTGGAGTGGGGAGGACTCGGCGAGACCGAGCAGCTGATGCTCTGCGATGCACAGACCAGCGGCGGCCTGCTCGTGGCCATCCCGCCGGGCAAGGCGCGCCGGTTCAAAGGCGGGGACACCATCGGGGTCATGCGAGACGACGGCCTGATCCGGATCAGGGCGTGAGCAAGCTCCGCGTCACCGGCGGCGAGGCCAGGGGTCGCAGGCTCAAGGCGCCTAAGAACATCCGTCCGACCCAGGGCATGGTGAAGCAGGCGATCTTCAACATGGTCGGTTCGCGCATCCAGGGCGCCACCGTGCTCGACCTCTTCGCAGGTTCGGGCGCGCTAGGCATCGAGGCGCTCTCCCGCGGCGCGGCCAGCGTGACCTTCGTGGACCAGCAGCCGCGCGGTCTTGCTATCCTGCGCCAGAACTTGGACGCCCTCGGCTTCAAGGAACGAGCACACGTCGTCCGGGGCGACGTGGTGCGGTGGCTCGAGGCTTCACCGGACGCGGTCCGGTCCGCTGATTTCGTCTTTCTCGATCCTCCGTACGAGGACGTCGTGCTCGATCGCTCCCTCCGGGTGCTCGACCGCGAGATGGGCGCCGGCACCGTTCTCGCCGAACACTCGAGGCGCCAGGCCATGCCCGCCCTCAGCCGCCTGCGCGTCGATCGGGAACGGCGCTACGGCGACACGCTGGTCACGGTGTTGACAACCTGATGGCGCGCGACCCAGGGCCGAACTCGAAGGTCGCCGTCTATCCCGGCAGCTTCGATCCGTTCACCAATGGACACCTCGACGTGGTCAAGCGGGCGCTCGGCATCTTCGACCGCCTGATCGTCGCCGTCGCCGCCAACCCCGAGAAGCGCCAGCCGCTGTTCACCGTCGAGGAGCGCATCGAGCTCATCCGCGCTTCGCTTGTGGGCGTGGAGCGCGCCGAGGTCGCAAGCTTCACGGGCCTCACCGTCGAGTACGCGCGCTCGCGTGGGGCGAGCACGCTGGTGAAAGGCCTGCGCGCGTACTCCGATTTCGACGCGGAGCTGCAGCAGGCGCTGATGAACCGCAAGCTGGCGCCCGACATCCACACCGTCTTCCTCATGTCGGGCTTCGCGCACATATTCGTCTCGTCAAGTATCTTGAAGGACATCGCCAGCTACGGTGGGAAGGTGTCGGACCTGGTTCCGCCGCCGGTCGCGAGAGCGCTGAAGGAGAAGTTCAGATAAAGGTCGACGAGCTGCTTGACCGTTTCGAGTATCTGATCCAGAACGCGCGCCACGTCCCGCTTTCTACGCAGATCATGCTCAACGAAGACGAGCTCATGGAGCTGATCGACCAGATTCGCTTCAACCTCCCGGACGAGATCAAGCAGGCGAACTGGACCGTGTCGGAGCAGAACCGGATCATGACCGAGGCGCACGCCGAGGCCGCGCGCACCATGTCGCGAGCCAATGAGCGGGCCGAGGAAGCCGCGTCCGAGCATGAGATCCTTCGCCGCGCCGAGCGGCACGCCGCCCAGGTGGTCAAGGACGCGCAGGCGAAGTCGGACCAGATCATCCGCGAGGCCGAGGGCTACGCCCTCGAGCAGCTGAAGCAGCTCGAGGCCCACCTCGGGCGCACGCTGCAGACGGTGCGGCGCGGGGTGGAGGCGCTCCAGGCCAACCAACCCGCGGAGCAGGAGACGGCGGACCAGACAGTCGGGTCCTAGCTTCCCGTAAAATCCCCGGAGCCATGGCACTACCGAAGGTCAAGCTGTCCAAGTCGAAGAAGGGCCGTCGCCGCTCGCACCTCGCTCTCGCGCTGGTCCAGATCCAGCCCTGCCCGAACTGCAAGCACATGCGCCGACCGCACACCGTGTGCCCCAACTGCGGCCACTACGGGGCCGGCAGCGGGCGCGAAGTCATCAAAGCGAAGGAATAGCTGAGAAGGTCCTCCCCATTCATGGGGAGGTGGCCTGAAAGGCCGGAGGGGCTGGTGGCACCTCGCATAGCGTTCCTCTTTCCAGGCCAGGGTTCGCAGGAGCCCGGCATGGGCAGCGAGCTCCTCGCGGACGACGAGATCTCGGCGCTCTGCGACCGATGTGAGTCTTTCGCCGCTGTCGATCTGCGCCGCCTCCTGACCACCGCCGACGACGACGAGCTCCGTCTCACCCAGAACGCCCAGCCCGCGCTGTGCTTCGTGGGCATCGCGCTCACGGTGCTGCTGCGCCGTCGCGGTGTCGAGCCGGCGGCAGCGGCGGGTCACTCGGTCGGCGAGTACACGGCTCTATCCGCGGCGGGTGCAAGCGACGCACCGCACGTGATCAAGGCGGTCGTGGAACGAGGCAAGGCTATGGCCGAAGCCGTGCCCGCGGGCACCAGTTCCATGGCCGCCGTGCTCGGCCTCGACGCGCAGGCCATCGAGGTCGCCCTCGCCGGCATGAACGATGCGTGGCCGGCCAACTACAACACGCCGACCCAGACCGTGATCGCGGGCACCACCACCGGGCTCGAGGTCGCCACGCAGCGGCTGCAGGTCGCGGGCGCCAAGCGAGTCATCCCGTTGAACGTCAGCGCGGCGTTTCACACGCCGCTCATGGCGCCGGCCGCGGAAAGGCTGCGCGCCGCCCTCGACCGCGTCGAATGGCGCGCGCCGCGTATTCCCGTCATGGCGAACCTCACCGGCCGGCAGCACCAGGGCGGCGACCGCATTCCCCACGTGATGGAGATGCAGCTTCGCTCGCCCGTCCGCTGGGCGGCCTGCGTGGCGTCGCTCGTCGAGCTCGGGTGTGACACCTTCATCGAGGTCGGCCCGAAGCGCGCGCTGACCGGCATGATGCGGGAGCTCGCGCCGGGCCGGACCGCGGTCGCGGTCGGCACTCCTTCCTCGGCCGAGAACCTCGCCGGTGTACAGTAGTCCGCGTATGGAAACTCAAAAGCTGAGCTTCGAGGACTTCAAGAACATCATCGTCGAGCGGCTCGGGTGCGAGCCCGAACAGGTGACGATGGACGCCTCATTTCAGGAGGACCTGAACGCCGACTCACTCGACCTCGTCGAGCTGATCTACGCGTTCGAGGAGAACACTGGACTCGAGATCCCCGACGAGGACGCGGAGAAGATCACGACCGTCGGGCAGGCCTGGGAATACATCCAGGAGAAGGCCGGCTCATAGAACAGCCTCAGGCCGCGCCGCTCGCCCAGTCGCTGCAGCAGCTTCAGCAAAAGATCGGGATTCACTTTCGCGACCCCGGGTTGCTGCTCGAGGCCGTCACCCACAGCTCATTCGCCAACGAGAACCCCTCGGTTTCGCCGCGCGACAACGAGCGCCTCGAGTACCTCGGCGACGCGGTCCTGCAGCTGATCACGGCGGAGTATCTCTACAAGCATCATCCCGGCGCGGCGGAAGGTGAGCTCACGCAGACGCGATCCGCCATGGTCAACACCAACACGCTCGCCCAGCTCGCGGAGCAGCTGGGACTGGGCAACTACCTGTATCTCGGCAAGGGAATCGCAAAGGGCGGCGGGCGCAGCCTGAAGTCGCTCCTCGCCAACGCGTTCGAGGCGGTGCTCGGCGCCGTTTTCCTCGACGCCGGTTACGACGCTGCCTACCACTACTACCTCAATCGCTACCGCGCCCTCGAGTCGCCGATGCGCGATGAGAACTTCAAGGGTCGCCTGCAGCAGGTCGCGCAGGAGAAGTTCGGCGCCACACCCGTATACGACAGCGAGGGCGCGCGAGTGGGCAACCGGCGCGAGTACACGTCGGTCGTGTTCGCGGGCGCGGAACCGCTCGGCACGGGGCACGGTGCCAGCAAGCAGGAGGCGGAGCAGGACGCGGCGCGGGTGGCCCTCGAGAGCCTCCTGGGACCGATCAAGGAGCTTCCCGCCGCCAAACCCGGCAAGCCTCGCGCGCGACGCGCGCGAACTCCAAGCTCGCCTAAGGAGAAGGGTCTTCCCCGCCTGCGGGGAAGTAGCGCCGAAGGCGGGGATGGGGCCGCTGTTGAATCGATGCCTCCGGCCGAGGTCGTCCCGATGCCCGAACCGCGCAGCCGCCAGTTCGGCGAACCGATCGAGTAAACTCCCGCCAGCGTTGTTCCTCAAGTCCCTGCAATTGCTGGGCTTCAAGACTTTTGCCCGGCAGACCGAGATCCAGTTCGACGGCGGAGTGACCGCCATCGTCGGGCCCAACGGTTCGGGCAAGACGAACATCGTCGATTCCGTCAAGTGGGTGCTGGGCTCTGGCCAGGCCCGCGACCTCCGCGGCAAGAAGATGGAGGAGGTCATCTACGCAGGAGGCGAGCGACGCTCGCGCGCCGCCTACGCCGAGGTGACGCTGGTCTTCGACAACAGCGCCGGGCGTCTCCCTCTCGACTACCACGAGGTCGCGATCAAGCGTCGAATCGAGCGCGACGGTGAGAGCGACTACTACATCAACGGCTCGCGCGTCCGGCGCCGCGACCTGATCCACCTCCTTTCCTCGACGGGCCTGACCGTCGACTCGTACGCGATCATCGACCAGCACGACATCGAGCACATCGTGGTCTGCTCTCCCGCGGAGCGAAGGCAGCTGCTCGAGGAGGCGGCGCAGGTGCGCGGCGTGAAGCAGCGGCGTCAGGAGGCTCTGCAAAAGCTGCAGGAGCTGGCGGCGAACCTGCTCCGCCTCGAAGACCTCAAGACGGAGCTCGCGCCCAGGTTGGAGGTGCTTCGCACCCAGGCGGCGGCGGCGCGAGAGGCCGCCGAGGCCACCGCGCGTCTCGAGCTCTTGCGCGGCAGCATCGTGTGGGAGGAGTGGCGCGAGGCCCGCGACGCCCACCGGCGCGCCTCGTCCCAGGCCCAGTCCCTGGAGAGGCGCCTCATCGAGGCTCGGGAGCAGGCCAGGACGGCGGAGGACGAGTTCCAGGCCGGCCGCGCCGCGATGCAGGCCGCCCAGGACCGACGCCTGGCACGCCAGCGCACGCTCGGCCAGCTGCGCCTGCAGCTCTCCGAGGCGGAGCACCGCCAGCAACTCGGGGAGGAGCGGGCCGAGAACCGGCGCGCCGTGGCCGACAGCGCCAGGCGCTCGGAGGCCGAGAGCCGCGCGCTGCTCGAGGCGGCCGCCGCGCTCGGCACGCAGCTGGCTGCCGAGCTGAGCCAGGCCGAGAAGTCGATCGCCTCGCCGGCCGAATCTGTCGTGGCAGTGGCCGAGCCGGACTCGGCCTCGGCCCGGGATGCCCGTCATGCCGCGGAACGCGCGCGGCGCGCCGCAGTGGTCGCGGCCTCGTCCCTCGCGGGCGTCCGCTCGCGTCGCGAGTTCCTCGAGGAGCAGGCGGCGCGAGTCTCCGAGGCGACGGAAGCCGCCGCCCACCTGGCCGGCGCGGAGGTGGCGGTACGAGACGCCGAGGCCGAGGCTCGGGCGGCGCAAGACGCGGCGACTGCGCTGGCGCGGCTTCGAGCCGAGCTCGAGGGCATCGACGCGCTCCGCCCTGCGTCAGCCGACGGCATGCGCCTCGGCGAGATCATCACGCCCGAGCCGGGATACGAGAAGGCACTTTCCGCCGCGCTCGGTCCCCTCGTCGATGCCGTCGTGGTCAAAGACGAGGCCGCCGCGCTCCGCTCAGTGGCCGAGGCGGACCAGCAGGTGACCGCGGTCTACCCCGTGGACGCGCCCGAGCCCCGATGGGACTCTCTCTATCACCACGTCCGCGTCCGCGACGGTTTCGACGCCATCGCGCGCCGCCTCCTTGGTCGCGCCGTGGTCGACCGCGGCATCTACCGCGAGCCGGGCCTCGTGCGAGGCGGCGCCGACCCGCGGACGGCGCTCGACGCCCGCCGTGCCCACCTTCGTCGGGAGATCGCGGGGATGGAGGGTCGGGCAGCCTCGCGCGAATCAGCCGAGACGACGCTCCGAGAGGCGAGGCATGCCTTTGAGGGTCTGCGGGTCCAGGCCGCGGAGGCCGCCAGGTCTGAAGAAGTGGCGCGTCTGCTCGAAGCCGCGCGCGCGGGCGAGCGCACCGCGGCCGACGAGCTTGGCCGCCTCGAGGCGGAGGCCGGCGCTGCCGAAACCCACGCGGCTGAGCTCTCGTCCGAGCTCGAGGCGCGGCTGCGCGAGGTTGCCGAGCAGCGCGCCATGCAGCAGCAGAGGGAGCTGGACCGCAAGCGATGGCACGAGCGGATCGACTCGCTGCGCCGGCAGAACACGCTCGTCGACGAGGATGTGACCCGGCTCACCGCGGCGCTCGAGGACCGGGCGACCCAGCTCGTCGAGGCCGAGCGCGCCGCCGCGGCCGCCGTCGCGACCTTGCCGGACCTGCGCCAGGCCGCCGATGACGCGCGCCAGGCCCTGGCCAGCGCCGAGCACGACGCCCCCGAGGACGAGGCCGAGATGGCCGAGAGCGCGCGCCGCCTGGTCGCCCTCGAAGAGGCGCGCATCGACGCGCGACTGCGCACGGGGACGCTCGAAGGCAACCTCGAGCTGGTCGCTCGCGAGGCCGAGCTCCTGCAGGCGCGGATGGACGAGATCCGCGGCCGCATGCCGGACGGCGTTGCCCCGGAGGAGGTCCCCGGCGGCAAGGCGCGCGAGCGCGAGATGCGCGCTCTCGAGCGCCGGCTCGAGGAGATCGGCCCGACCAACGCGCTGGCGGAGTCGGAATTTCGCGAGCTCGAGGAGCGCTACCAGAACCTGGCCGAGCAGCTGGACGACATCACGGCGGCGCGCGCCGACCTCGAAGACCTCATCAGCCAGCTGCGCCAGGAGGAGGAGTCACGCTACGAGGCCGTCTTCGGAGCGGTGGCGGCCAACTTCCACGAGTATTTCGCCGAGCTCAACCCCGGTGGCCGCGCCACCCTTCGTCACGCGGACGGAGATGACGGCCCGCGGTCCGGAGTCGAGATCCTGGTCCAGCCGCCGCGCAAGCGGCTCCAGAACGTCACCCTTCTCTCGTCGGGCGAGCGCTCCCTCGCCGCTCTCGCCCTGGTCCTCGCGCTCGACGAGGTCAACCCGAGTCCCTTCACCATCCTCGACGAGGTCGACGCGGCGCTCGACGACGCCAACGTCGATCGGTTCGGCAAGATGGTCGCGAGACTTGGTGCCGAGCGACAGTTCCTCGTCATCACGCACAACCACGTGACCATGTCCTACGCCTCGACGCTGTACGGCATACATCTCGACGAGAGCGGTTCGTCGCATCTCGTCTCGGTGCGGCTCGAGGACATCCGCAAGCCCGCCGCCCGCGCGGCGACCACGCTGCAGGCAGGCTGACGCCAGAGCCCCGCACCGGCCTTTGGGCCAGGATCGGCGGCCGCACTCGAAGCGCCCTCGCCGCCGGCGTTCGAGCGCTCAGCCCTCCGCTGGCGGCGGGTTACTACGAAGAGCTGGACGAGGTCCTCATCGCCGCCGACCTCGGACCCGCGATGGCGGCGCGCCTCACCGCAGCCGTGCGAGCGCGCGCTCCGCGGACCCGCGACGAGGCCGTGGATTCTCTTGTCGCCGCCGCGATGAGCCTGATGTCGCACAAGCCGCGCGACCTCAATCTCACGGGCACTCCCGCCTGCGTGCTCTTCTACGGCGTGAACGGCGCGGGCAAGACCACCACGGCCGGCAAGCTCGCTCACCGGCTGCGCAACGAGGGGCGCAAGCCACTGGTTGTCGCAGCCGACACGTATCGCGCCGCGGGCATCGAGCAGATGGTCGCGTGGGCGGACCGGGCCGGCGTTCCTCATTTCGCCGGCTCGAGCGGCGCGGACCCGGCATCGGTTGTCTACGACGGCGTACAGATGGCCCGCACGCGCGGCCACGACGTCGTGATCGCCGACACCGCCGGCCGCCTCCAGACCCAGCGCAACCTCATCGAGGAGCTGGGCAAGGTGGGCCGCGTCGTCACCAAAGCGCTCGATGGCGCTCCCTATGAATCGCTCCTGATCCTCGATGCGGTCCTTGGGCTCACGAGCCTGGTCCAGGCGCGCGAGTTCAACAAGGCGATACCGATGACAGGCCTCGGACTGGCGAAGCTCGACAGCAGCGCGAAAGGCGGCTCCGTCATCGCCATCGAGGCGGAGCTGGATGTGCCGGTGAAGCTTGCCGGTGTGGGGGAGGGCATAGACGACCTGGTTCCGTTTGACCCCGACGCATTCGTGCGCGCGATTTTCGACTAGTCCGGCCTCCTCCCCATGAAATGGGGAGGTGTCGACGAAGTCGACGGAGGGGCTGGTAATCCAAAGGTGACGGTCGGCGCAATCGCGACGATCTTGCGGTCTTCGGTCTTGATCAGCTGCCACCCGCCCTCGTGTGCCAGCCAGTGGTGACGATGACAGAGCAGGATCTGGTTATCGAGCTCCCCGCCCCCGCCGTGCAGCCAGTGCGTCAGGTGGTGTCCGTCGCACCATGACGCCGGCCGCTCGCAGCCCGGCCAGCGGCAGTGCTGGTCACGCGCGATAAGGGCTCGCCGCCGAGGACCCTTGATCGTCCGTTCCGCTCGGCCGACGTCGATCACCACCGAGTCCTGCATCAGGATCCGCGTCAGGCTGCAGTCGCAGGCCCAGCGCTCCACCGTCTTGGAGGAGATGGGGAGGGAGAACTCATTCTCGGCGCCGGGGGAGCCGACCAGCCCGAGCAGGGTCTCCACCGAAGAGGTGACCTGCAGGGCAACCTTCTGCTTGGAAGCCGCCAGCTCGACCAGGGCGTCGGCGTAGCGCTGGTCCAGGTTGCGGTCGTCATGTTCGCCCGACTTCCGAGCCAGGGGCTCGAGCGCCGTCCGGAGCACCGCTCCGCCGACCGGGTCGAGGGCGCCATTGATGAGCAGGAAGCCGTCTTCGGCCGTGCTCAGCTGCAGCCCGCGGGTCTC
>DATIOJ010000012.1:0-25863 GCA_035473355.1 Candidatus Limnocylindrales bacterium | reverse complement strand
ACGCGACGTAAACGGTGTTCGGGCTGATCGGCACGGGGTCGGCGAACTGGACCTGCTGCCAGCCGGAGGCGGTCTCGTTGGCGAACTTCGCGGTCGCGAGCAGCTGGCCTGAAGCTGTCCACAGGTTGCCGACGTGCTGGCCATAGTTGGATGAGTTCTTGTAGAAGCGGACGCCCGAGATGTAGCCGGCAACGTCGGAGGTGAACTTGACCCCGAGCTCGACCGCGGAGGAGTCGTTCACTCCGGTGACCGTCGGTGTCGTGCTCGACGACCACAGGCTGCACGGGCACGCGCTCGCGAGCACGCTGGCCGGCTCGCTGGCCGCAAACATGCCGGACGCCAGCACCAGGCTTGTTGCGATGCTGACGATGCCTCGGCCGATCGGGGATCGAAAGGCACGGTCGAGGCCAGGGTTGGTCACTGCCACGAGGATCGCATCGCACCGACTCCAATTGATATGGGACGAATCGGCACGAAAGGACAAATGGCTCAGGGATACGAATGTGACTCTGGGAATTCGCGGAACCTGCCCCAACGAACGAAGCTCCATCCGGGGGTTATGCACAGCCGGGAACAGAAGTGAGCTATAGGAAGCGGACTATCTCGAGGGCCAGTAGCTGAGATCCAGGGCCCTGGATCCGCTGGTTGGCGGATCGACGGCGACGCCTTTTGGTCCGGCCAGCTCGCGGACCGTGCTCTCGATCCGAGCCGTGAACCGCGCGTAGTTTTCGCCCTCACCCGCGAGCATCTGAGGTCCGAAGGTCACCGTCACTCGACCCGGCCGTGGGGCGCGGCGAAAGGTCCGCATAACGCCGTACATCCCATCCACGTACGTGGGGACGACCGGCACCCGCGAGTCCATCGCGATCATCGCCGCCCCCTTGCGAAACGTGGCCATCGCGCCGGTCACGGTGACGCGCCCTTCCGGAAACATGATCACCGACCAGCCGCGCTCGATCAGCTGCTTCAGGTTGTCCAGGTAAGGCCGGGCGCCACCCGTGCGCGAGATGGGGACCGCGCATACGACGACCTGGGCGAGCCGTGCCTTGGCCTTGTGCTTGAAGACCGAGTCCCTGGCCGCGACGACGACAGACTGGCGCCGGAGACGCGGCGGAAGCGCCGCCGCCATCACCACCGCATCGAGCTCGCTGACGTGATTCGCGACGAACACGGCCGGCCCGTTCAAAGCTTGCAGCGACTCGCGCCCGACCGCGGTCACCCGACAGAAGCAGGACAGCGCCGGAAAGATGAGGCCGGTCTGCACAACGGCACGGACCAGCCGCATGGCGCGCGTCGTCACCCAGTCGTCGACCTGTACAGCTTTCACAGCCGGTACCGAGGCGAGTATGCGGTTCCCCATGCTGCGCGGGAATGGGCAGGGCAGAGCGCGTGCATGCACATGACCCATGCCGCGGGACCGCCGCCCACCCCTCTCCCGCCTGGCCCATTGGCGAGGGGCGGCGCCGCGCGCAGCATGCCAGGCAGGGGAGCGGCAGACCACGTAGAGGTGGGGAAGCCGACACCCGGAGGCTCGACCTGTCGGGGTCGAATGAGGCCTACCGCTCCCCGCCAACCGACGACGACAACAGCGGCCCGGGCGATGTGTCAGGGCGCCAGACGACGTGCAGCTCGCTGGCGCCGAGGAAGACCTGGCACGTTCGCCCAGGCCGTCTTCTTTCGTAACCACAGGAGGTGCACTGGATGCGGGCGGTGGTCACAGGAGCCGCGGGCTTCATCGGATCGCACCTGTGCGATCGCCTGCTGGCCGACGGTCATGAGGTCGTGGGCGTCGACTGCTTCCGCGACCACTACTCCCGGGGCCTGAAAGAGCAGAACCTGGCCGAGGCGCGCACCAACCGTCGGTTCTCGTTTTGCCAGGTCGACCTCGTCGAAGAGGACCTTCGGTGGGCTCTCGAGGGAGCCGACGTGGTTTTTCACCTCGCGGGCCGGTCCGGTCTCGGCACCGCCGACCAGGTGGAATTCGGCCAGTACGTTCGCGACAACCTGATCGCGACGCAGCGTCTCCTGGAGGCGCTCGCGGCCCACCCGGTCCGTCGCCTCGTCTACGCGGGCAGCTCGTCGGTGTACGGGGAGGCGGAGCGGCTGCCGACCAAGGAGTCCGCCGTGCCGCGCCCTCTCTCGTCCTACGGCGTGACGAAGCTGGCGGCCGAAAACCTCGTCCATTCATATGGACGCAACTCCGGCCTCTCGGTGACGATGCTGCGCTACTTCACGGTCTACGGTCCACGCCAGCGTCCCGACATGGCCATCTCCCGGTTCGCGCGGGCCCTCGCCGCCGACGAGGAGATCCTGATCCTCGGCGACGGCGAGCAGACCCGCGACTTCACCTACGTGGAGGACGTGGTGGAAGCGACCGTCCGCGCCGCCACCTCCGATGCGGCGGGCGAGGTGCTGAACATCGGCGGCGGGAGCCGCTCGAGCATCAACGCCGTGGTGAAGGTCCTCGAAGAGATCTCGGGACGGCGCGTCCGGCGGCGCCATCTGCCGGCCTCCCCGGCCGACCAGCGCCACAGCTGCGCCTCCATCAACCTGGCCCGGCAGCGCCTGGGCTGGGAGCCGAGGGTGGGACTTCACTCGGGCCTTACGAACCAGTGGGAGTGGTTCGAGCAGCTTGCCGACTACCGGCCGGACGTGAGCCAGGAGGCGGTCGCCGTCTGAACTGAGGCTTATGCTGGCAGCGCCTTGTCCGACCGCAGGCGCTACCCGAGGGTCCAGGCCAACGTAGTCTGCCGCCCCGCCGGCAACGCTCTGTTCCATCACAAGCGGAACACCCAGGACATCAGCCTCGGCGGGATGCGCGTGTACTCGGACGAGGACTTCGAGGTCGGAAGTCGCCTCGACCTGGATGTGCTCATGCCGGACCAGACGTCCGTGCGCTGCTGGGCGATCGTCGTGTGGCGCAAGGAGATCGGTGGAAGCGGCCCGGCGATGTACGACGTGGGACTTCGATTCACAGACCTGGCGCCGTCCGACATACAGCGCCTCGCCGCGGTGCTGGTTCCGGCGCGCTGAGCGATCGGCGGCGTGTGGCAGTTCCTGGCCGGCCTGGTGCTAGGGGTGCTGCTGGGAGTGGTCATCATGGCGGCACTGGTGGCGGCAAGCCGGAGGCCCTAGCGTCCTAGTCCCACCGGGACAGATGACTTGCTCCAGTCGCACCGCGCGATGTAGCACGTAGCGAAACGCCTATTCAAAGTGAGGCCGTTCGCCGCTTAGCTATCACTCAAGGTGCTGGGAGCAGAGCGGCTTTCACGTGGCGATTCGGGTTTCGGCCTTTCGCGGGCCGTTCGGCCGCTGCCTCCCTACGACACCGTGCTCAAGAGGGTTCTTGACGTTTTGCTGGCGAGCCTTGCCCTGGTCGCCACCCTTCCGCTCTGGCTCGCGATCGTCATCGCGATCCGTTTCGACTCGCCCGGCCAGGCGATCTTCGTGCAGGAGCGCGTCGGCCTCCACGGCAAGCGTTTCCGTTTTTACAAATTCCGCTCCATGCACACCGACGCAGAACACCGCCTGGCCGAGCTGCAGACGAGCAACGAGGTGTCTGGCCCCGTCTTCAAGATGCGGAGCGATCCTCGCATCACCAGGATGGGGCAGCTTCTCCGCCGCACCAGCCTCGACGAGCTGCCCCAGCTCCTCAATGTTCTGAAGGGTGAGATGAGCCTGGTCGGACCGCGGCCTCCACTGCCGCGCGAGGTTGCGCAGTACCGGCCTAGCGACGCGGTCAGGCTGAGCGTGAAGCCGGGCCTCACGTGTCTGTGGCAGGTGAGCGGACGGTCGACGGTGAGCTTCGACGACTGGATGGCACTCGACCGCGAGTACGTCTACAACCTCTCGTTCTGGCTGGACCTGCGGATCCTCGTCCGCACGGTCGGCGCCGTGCTCAACATGCGCGGCGCCTACTGACGCCGACCACCTCGAGGTCCCGGTGACCTGGATCGGCGCGGCCTTGATCGGGGTGCCGGGTTTGCTCGCCGCAGGGCTGAGCCTCTATCTGCTGGCGCTTGCATTCGCCGCCTTTCGCAGGCCGCGCGCCGATGCCCACAACGCGACGATGCGGAGCCGTCTCGCCGTTCTCGTGCCCGCGCACAACGAAGAGCAGCTGATTGCGCGCTGCGTGGAGTCGCTACGCAGCCAGTCCTACCCGCGTCACCTGTATCGGATCGTCGTGGTGGCCGACAATTGCACAGATGCGACCGCCGTAGCGGCGCTGAATGCGGGCGCCGAGGTGATGGCGAGGCACGACCTCTCGGCGCAGGGCAAAGGCCGCGCGCTGCGGTGGAGCATGGATCGTCTGCTGACCTCAGATCCAGACCTCGACGCCGTCGTCGTGGTCGACGCAGATTCGATCGCCGATCCCGATCTCCTCTCCAGCCTTGCCGCGTGCTTCGAAGCTGGCCATGAGGTCGTGCAGGGCGAGTACCTCGTCCTGGCCGAGGACGGCTCTTTGCGGACCAGGCTGGGTGAGCTGGCGTTTCTGCTCTTCCACCGCGTGCGCCTGTCCGGGCGCGCAGCGCTCGGCATGCCCGCATCTCTCGTCGGCAACGGGATGCTGTTCGGGCGAAGCACGCTGCTCGCGCATCCCTGGGCCGCCTACACGTCGGTGGAGGACCTCGAATACTCGCTGAACCTGCGCGAGGCAGGCGTCCGCCCTGCATATGCGGCCCATGCGCGCGTCCGCGGGCCCATGGCGCCCGGCTACAGGGCGGGCTCCGGGCAGCGGGTGCGCTGGGAGGGCGGCAGGCTGTACCTCGCCAGGACGCGCATTCTCCGGCTGGTCAAGGCCGCAGCATCGCGGCGAGACCCATCCCTGCTCGATGCGGCGGTGGACCTCGCGGTTCCGCCCCTGGCCGCGTTCGCGTTGATCGACGTCGCCGGT
The DNA here is from genome assembly GCA_035473355.1 of Candidatus Limnocylindrales bacterium. Lineage (GTDB taxonomy): Bacteria > Chloroflexota > Dormibacteria > Dormibacterales > Dormibacteraceae > 40CM-4-65-16. The sequence continues at coordinate 20,969 of DATIOJ010000012.1, read as the reverse complement.
CTGGGCCTTGCCGCCGCGGCGTCCGCGCTCCGAATCGCGCCCGGCTGGGTGGTGGCGACGTGGGCCTTCGCCATCGTGGCGTTGGCTGGATTCGTGCTGATCGGCCTGCGGGCCGGGCGGGCGCCGCTGTACCTCTACCTGGCCCTGCTCGAGGTCCCGCGCTTCCTGGTCTGGAAGCTTGTGGCGTACGCGCGGATCGTCGGCGGTTTCGACCCGAGCAGCTGGGAACGCACGCACCGCAAGTCGGGTGGCGCGCCGGCGCCCGTCGAGGTGGCCGGGGTCCGCATCGACCCCCTCGACATGGACGGTGCCCTGGCACAAATCCAGGAAGCGATCGGCTCCTCCCGGCTGCTGCAGGTCACCACCATCAACCTGGACTTCCTCGTGCGCGCACAGACCAATTCCGAGCTGCGCGGAGCGTTCCGCCGAAGCGGGCTCAACCTCCCGGACGGGACGCCGGTCCTGTGGCTGGGCAGGCTGCTGGGCAAGCCCGTGCCGGAGCGCGTTGCCGGCGCCGACCTCGTCCCGCTGCTGGCTCGCCAGGCGGCGGCGTCGGGGTCCCGAATCTTCTTGCTCGGCGGTGAGCAGGGCGCTGCAGCGGCGGCCGCCGCGCGCCTGCAGGCCGACCATCCGGGACTTCGGATCACGGGATGCCTCGAGCCGCCGCGCGCCGACCTCGACGATATGGACAACGAGGGCATGCTGGCTGCCATCCGGGAGGCCGGCGCCGACATCCTGCTGGTCGCGTTCGGACATCCCAAGCAGGACCTGTGGATCGACCGCAACCGGGAGAGGCTTCCTGTTTCGGTTGCCATCGGCGTCGGGTGCGCGTTCGACCTTCTTGCGGGCCGCCAGCGGCGCGCGCCGTGGTGGATGCAGAAGATCGGCCTCGAGTGGCTGCACCGCCTGCGGGAGGAGCCGGTGCGCCTGGCCGGCCGGTACACCACCGACCTGGGCTGGCTACCTGTGCTGACGGCGAAGGTGCTTTACCAGCGCATCCTCGCCCGGCCTGTGAGTCAGGCGTGATGGCGGACGTGGCGTCGGCCGGCGAGCGGCTGCGGGGCGCGCTGGCCATCGGTCGTCCCAACGGCCTGGGCCGTGCGCTGCGCGAACCCGGCTGGGCGCTGACCAGCGCCGCGGCGGTGCTGCGCGCGCGCTGGGACCTGCGCCGCTGCCAGCAGATCGGGGAGCGCCCGCGCCTCTACGGCCGCTGCCGAGTCGCCAACTACGGCGAGATCCACATTGGCGACCGGCTGCTCATGTACGGCGGGACGGTGCGGTGCGAGCTCACCGCTCACGCGGGCGGCACCCTCGAGATTGGAAACCGAGTGTTCATCAACTACGGCTGCTCCATCTCCGCGCATCAGCACGTGCGGATCGGCGACGGGTGCCTGATCGGGCAGTACGGAATCATCATGGACTGCGATTACCACTCGCTCGAGGACGGCGACGACCACGGCGACGTCCGCCCCATCTCTATCGGCGAGCGGGCCTGGCTTGGCGCCAGGGTCATCGTCCTCAAGGGCGTGAGCATCGGCCACGACGCGGTCATCGCGGCAGGAAGCGTCGTGACCCACGACATCCCGCCGAACGCGGTCGCCGCCGGCGTTCCGGCGAGAGTCCTCCGGTTGCGCGGATGACCGGGACCACGGCCGACATCTCCCAGGTCGATCGGGACCGATGCCTCATGTGCGGTCGAGGGTCGCTGTCTATCGTCACGGAAGACTGAGGCGCAGGAGAGAAAGATGATCACCGAGACGAGAAGCAACGGGCACAACGGCCGCAACGGGCACCGCGCCGGCACACCACTGAGCACGCATGACTTCGTCCGTTCGCTCGGCGTTCCCGACATCGCCGCGCACACGAGCCCATTCGATCCGGGCTACGACGTGGCCACCCTGGTGAGCCACCTCGAGCAAAGCCATCACCTGATCAGCCGCCTCAAGCTCTCGATGGCCTGCTGGCTGATCGCGGACGAAAAAGCGACTCGCGCGAAGATAGACGCGGCGCGGCGCCTGGGCGTGCCCCTCGTCACCGGCGGCGGGCCATTCGAGGTCGCCGAGGATCGCGGGCGCCTGGACGCGTTCTTCGAGCTGGTGGCTTCGCTGGGCATCGATCGAATCGAGGCCGGGGAAGGCTTCACGAAGCGGCGCCTGACGCCTGCGCAGTATGTCCGGCTGGCCGCCTCGTATGGGCTCAGCGTTCAGATGGAGCTTGGCGACAAGCACGGCGGAGCGTTCACGCCGGAGATCGTCGCGGAGCTCATCGCCTACGGGCACGAGTGGCTCGACGCCGGCGCTGTCTCCATCGTCGTCGAGGCGCGGGAGAGTGCCCAGCAGATCGGGTTGTTCGACGACAGCGGCCGTCTCAACTTCGATGCGGCGGAAGCGTTTGCCGCAGCCTTTGGCATGGAGCGGACCATCTTCGAAGCGCCGAACAAGCGCAGCCAGTTCGACTTTCTCCGCCACTTTGGCAACCAGGTCAATCTCTCCAACGTCCGAATCGAAGAGCTGCTCCGGGTCGAGATCTATCGGCGCGGCTTGCACAGCGACGCCTACTCCCACATGCTGGCCGACGCGCCTCGCGTAACGGCGCCATGAGGCCAAGCTTCGCCATCGACGCGCTGCCGGAAAGCGCAGCCCTCTATCGAGACACGCACGCGATTGTCGTCGTCGACGTCTTTCGCGCTACGACCGTGATCGTGACGGCGCTGTCGCGCGGGCATCGCATCTTCCCGGTGGCCACCATCCCCGAGGCGCAGTCGGTGGCGAGTCACCTGAATGACCCGGTGCTGGCTGGTGAGCAAGCTGGGATCAAGCCGGAATCGTTCGACCTGAACAACTCGCCGGCGGCGATCGCAGCGCTGGAAGGCAGCCGGCCCGTCGTTCTCTTGAGCTCGGCCGGCACTCAGCTCCTCGCCCAGGCTCGCGGGGCGGGGGCGATCTACGTGGCCTGCATGCGCAACGTCCGCGCCACCGCGGAGCACCTGGCCGCCAACCACAACCGTGTCGCCCTGATCGGGGCAGGAACTAAAGGCGAGCCGCGGCCCGAGGACCAGATGGTGTGTGGCTGGATGGGCCGGCGCCTTCTCGAGGCGGGCTTTGCCGTCGAAAACGAGCGGACCCTGGCCGAGGTGGAGTGCTGGCGCGCGGCTCGGCCAGAGGCCGTGCTGGCCAGTCCGAGCGTCGACTACCTGCGCAGGACGAGCCAGGACGAGGACATCGACTTCGTCCTCGGCCACGTCGACGACGTCGACGCGATCGCGGTTTTCAACGGCCAGCAGGTGAGTCTTCTGACCACCTCCGAGCTGAACACGGCGCTGAGCATGGAGGCGACCTAGAGCTCTACGCGGCCGACGCGTCCCGGGCCGGCCCGCCTTGGGCACGTGTCCCAGCGATGCCGGATCGGGTGGGACAGGCTGCCCGGGAACTCCCATTTACCCTCCCAGGGGGCGTCGATAGCCTCGGATGCGATGAAGCGCAGTCATGCGAGGGCAGCTGTCGCCCTGGCTGCCGCCTCAGCCATCGCGGTGGGCATCTCTCTGGTGTGGCTGGGGCCGGCGGGCTCGGGGCTGGCCGGCCGGCTTGCCGAGCGCTGGGCCGACATCAACGGCTCCGCCGACCAGGCCGGTGCGGTGGCAGGCGAGGCGGTTGTGACCGTGTACAGCGGGGGGCAGGGCACGCCCATCAGCCCTCTCATCTACGGCGTCGCGTTCGCGGACTCGACCGTGCTGGGACAGCTCGGGGCGACGGTCGACCGCTGGGGAGGCAACACCGCGACGAGCTACAACTGGGTGACCCACAGCTGGAACGCGGGGCGGGACTGGGAGTTTCGGAACAAGCCCGCTGACAACGCCGACACCTTCGTCGCCTCGGCTCTGGCGGGCAACGCGACCCCGCTCCTGACGATTCCAACCATCGGTTACGTGGCACGAGACGGAGACAACGGCACTCGATCCGTCGGTGTGCCCGCCGGCGGAGGTCCGCCCGTCTCCCAAGCCTCGTCCCGGATCGCCGGGTACGACCCGTCGGCCAACCGGCTCGCCACCAGCATCCCCAGCTACGCGCGCAAGCCGACCGCGTTCGTGACCGATCCGGCGCCCAACCCGTCGGCCGTGTACCAGGACGAGTGGGTGAATCACCTGATCGCGCGGTTCGGCTCCGGTTCGACCGGCGTCCATCTCTTCGCGATGGACAACGAGCCGGACATCTGGTCGTCTACCCACACCGACGTGCACCCCGTCCGCATGGGCTACGCCGACATGGTCAGCAACTTCGTACAGTACGCGACCGCGGTCAAGGCGGTGGACCCCGCCGCGCTGATCCTTGGTCCGGACGTGTGCTGCTGGACCAGCATGTTCTACTCCGACCTGGACCGCGGAACCGACAACTTTCGCACGCACGCAGACCGCAACGCGCATGGCGGCGAAGCGTTCCTGCCCTGGTGGCTGAGCCAGATCGCTCGCCACGACGCTGCGTCGAGGTCGCGCAGCCTCGACTTCCTCGATGTTCACTTCTACCCGCAGGCGGACGGTGTGTTTTCCGACCGGGCCGACCCTGCCACGCAGGCCCTGCGGATTCGCTCCGTGCGCAGCCTCTGGGATCCGAGCTACGTCGACGAGTCGTGGATCAACACCGACGTGCAGCTGATCCCGCGCCTTCGCGGCTGGATCGCTGCGAGCTATCCAGGCACCGGCATCGCGATCAGCGAGTACAACTTCGGCGGTGAGCGCGATGCCAGCGGAGCCGTGGCCGAGGCGGAAGCCCTCGGCGTCTTCGGGCGGGAAGGCGTCGCCCTTGCCACGTACTGGACACACCCGGCCGCGGACAGCGCGGTCGGTGGCGCGTTCCGCGCCTACCGCAACTTCGACGGCAAAGGCGGACAGTTCGGCGACCGCTCGCTGACGGCCGTCTCAGACGCGCCAGGCATCCGCGCGTTCGCCTCTCGGCACTCCAACAGCAACGAGATCGACACCGTGGTCGTCAACGAGTCGCTGCGGGCCACGACGCACACTCGCATCGGCTACACCACCGCGCCGTATCACTCCGTCGCAGCCTTCTGCCTGCAGCCGGGCACTTCGACGATCGTGCCGGTCGCCCTCGATTCGTCCTCGGCTTTCGAGATGCAGCCCCTGTCGGTCTGCGTGGTCAAGGCGGTTCAGTGATGGGCCGATTCGCGTTCGTCCTCGAGCAGACGCTCGGTCACGGCGCGCACGCGCGAAACCTCAGGCGCGCGCTCGACCGGCAGACCGGAATCGAGCCGACGGTGATAGAGCTGGGCTTCGAGACGGCGAGCCCAGCCTTGCGCCACGTCCCGCTGCTTTCCAGCTGGTCACTCCGCGCGAGTATCGCGGCGCGGGCGGCCCTTCGCTCGAGGGTCCGGCTGGGTGCGCTCGACGGCATCTTCGTCCACACGCAGACCGCGTCCCTTCTCCTGGGCGGGCTGATGAAGGACATACCCACAGTGATCTCCCTCGATGCCACCCCGAAGAACTTCGACACGGTGGGCCGGGGTTACGGCCATCAGGCTGGACTCGCGGCGGTCGAGGGCGCCAAAACAGCGATGTACCGGCGGACGCTGAGGGCCGCGGACGAGCTGGTGGTCTGGTGCCAGTGGGCAGCCGGCTCGCTCGTCTCCGACTACGGGATCACGCCCCACAAGATCCACGTCATCCCTCCAGGGGTCGATCTCGATCTCTTCCAGCCGTCCTCGAGTGAGCGGCGACCGGGACCGGTGCGGGTCCTGTTCGTGGGCGGCGACTTCGCGCGCAAGGGTGGTCAGGACTTGCTGGCCGCGATGACGATGCTCGACGGCGCCGAGCTGGACGTGGTCACGTCGGAGCAGGGGATTGAAATTCCGGAAGGCGTCCGCTGCCGGATCCATCGCGGGCTCGCTCCGCAGTCCGAGGCGCTGCTGCGCCTGTATGCGGAGGCAGACATCTTCGCCCTGCCGAGCCGGAGTGACTGTCTGCCCCAGGCGCTGGCAGAGGCGGCCGCGTCTGGGCTCCCGATGGTGGCGACGCGCGTCGGCGCGATGCCCGAGATCGTCGCGGACGGCGTCAACGGCCTGCTGGTCGAATCGGCGTCGCCGCAAAGCCTGGCGTCGGGCCTGCGCACGCTGATCGGGAACGCGTCTCTCCGCAAGCGGCTCGGTGCCCAGGGGAGGCAAACCGCGGAGCAAAAGCACGACGCCAATCGCAACAACAGCGAGATCTTTGGGCTCCTGCATCGGGCTGCCCAAAGGCGTCGCAGCGTTGAGCCCACGGCGGTCGACGCCGCCATGGAGTCCGCATGATCGCGACACAGCTCCAGCCGGCTCGATTGGCGACCGATGTCAACCCTGAGCTTGTGGTGGCCGACCTGCTGCACGACTTCGGTGAGCTCGCAGAGCTGCTCGCCGGAGAGCTCGAACGGGAGAGATGGCTGGACGCCTTCCTGCTCGCCGCCGGGATGAACCAGGTGGTCGAAGACCACCTGCATCGCGACCCTGGTTCGCTGCGCAAAGTGGCGGCGAACCTGCGCCTCGCCTCCGGTCCGGGAATCGCGGCGGCGGCGTCTGTCGAAGGCGCACGGCGCCTGGCCGCCACGACGCGTGCCTGGAGGCCGGGTGAGAGGGCCGTTCGGAGCTTTCAGGCCGACCTGACCGAGCTGGTGCTCGCGCTTGCGCTGCAGGTGGCACGCCCGGAGCCATCAGACCCGGACCCTGACTTCGTCGCGCGATGGCGTGGTCTCCTGGCACACGCCCAGCAGGTCTCACCGCCTCTGCGGTCGGAGGTCCTGCGGCTCCCGACCTGTTTTCGCAGCGTCGACCTTCGGCCCGAGGACATGGAAGAGCTGGCCGCTCGCATCGGGGCTCGCCGGCCGGACCGTGCCACGCCGCTCCTGGTAGTCGGCGTCCGCACGTCCGGCAGCTACCTCGCGCCGCTTCAGGCGGCGTATCTCATGCAGCGCGGCTTCGAGCGTGTCGCCGTCATGACGGTGCGCCCGGGCCACGGGTTTCTTGACCACGAGCGAAGTGAAGTCAAGAGAGCCGCGGCAAGCGGCTCGATCGCCCTCGTGGTCGACGATCCGCCAAGCTCCGGCGGGGCGGTGGCCAGGACGGCGGCGCTGCTGGAGCGTGGCGGGTTTCCGGCGGCGCGAATCGTGCTGTCGCTGCCCCTGCTGGGCGCGTCCGACACGATCCCAGAGACGCTGAGCGGATTTGAGACAGTCGTGCTCGAGCGCGAAGCGTGGGCGATCGAGTCGAGCCTCCGTCCCGGCGCGATCCAGGCGGCCCTCGAGGAAATGGCCGATGTATCGCGAGTCGAATCGGTAAGGCGCCTGCCCGTGCCGGACATAGAAGATCCATGGGAGGACTCCGTCGCTCGCCGCCACGTGCGGGCGTTGTACGAGGTCGGTTGGCGCGCTTTCGACGGCCGGCGGACGACGCGACACGTCTATGTCAAAGGGGTCGGACTCGGTTACTTCGGCCGGCACTCCCTGGCGGTCGCCCAGGCGCTGCCGGACTATCTCCCTGAGCTGTTCGGGCTGCGCGGGGGCCTGCTGTACCGCGCGTGGCAGCCCGACGGCTGGCGCGCGGGACCTGGGCATGCGCTGGAGCACATCGCCGAGCGGATCGCCGGCTACGTGGACACTCGACGGCGCGCCTTGCGCGTGGAGCGGGACGTGAGCCTGCGCATGGTGGGCCGCCAGGCGGTGTGGCAGCGAACCGCAGACCTTCTGCTGGAGCCGTTCGGACGCATGCGGCTGCCGCTGCGGCCATTTGTGCACCGGCTCGCGAGACTCCTGCTTCACGCCGTCGGCGCTTCAGTCGTCGACGGCAGCATGGGGCTGCACCATTGGTTCGCCGCGCCGCTGCGTGGCAGCCTCGCCGTCAAGGTCGACAACGACGAGCGGGCGTACTCGAACGAAGACATCTACAGCTACGACGCGGCTTACGACCTGGGATCTGCAGCTTCCTCGCTGCGGGTGCAGATGGGCGCCGAAGCAGCCATGACGGCTCGGGCCGCCTACGAGGGCATTGCCGGCCAGCGCCTGGACGAGGAGCGCTGGTTTCTCTACCAGCTCCTGACCGCCCGCTTGCAGCAGCAGACGTTGCGCCACCACGTGACCAGCACCCAGCACGACGCACCGGCCGACCTGATCGGCCTGCTCGATCGCGTGGAGTCGGCGCTCGAGGATGTGCAGCGCGATTACATGCGCGCCTGCTTCTTGCGCGATGTCGGGCCCCGCCTTGATGGGCCGCTCTGCGCGATCGACGTCGACGGCACGCTCGAGTCAGCGCCGCTCGGGTTCACGTCGATCGGTCCCCCAGGTGCACTTGCGCTGCGTGCGCTGGCCAGGCATGGGTACCGCGCGGTGCTCGCGAGCGGCCGAAGCCTCGACGAGATTCGCGTCCGATGCGAAAGCTTCTCGCTGTCCGCGGGCGTCGCCGAGTACGGGGCCGTCGTTTACGACGGGATCAGACACGAGTCGGTCGAGCTGCTCAGCGACCAGGACCGCTCGAATCTCGATCGCCTCAGGTCGGTGCTCAGGGGCATCGAGGGCGTCCATCTGGATCTTCGATATCTCCGGTCGATCCGAGCATTCACGCTCGACCGCCGTGGCCGCCGCCGCGCCCTGCCGCCACGCATCGCGGCGGACGCGCTGGCGTCGGCCGGCTTGCGGACCGCGGTCGTGACGGTGCCGGGATGGAGCCAGACCGACTTCGTATCGGCGTCTGTCAACAAGGCCGACGGCCTCCGCGCGGCGGCAGCGCGCCTGGGCTCGGATTCCAGACCGACTGTCGTCGAGCTGGCCGTAGGAGACGCGGCGACGGACATCCCGATGTTCCGCGTCGCCAGGCTGGCGTACGTTCCCGCCAACGGCGACGTTAACCTGCACGAAAACGGCGTCAGCTTCATGCGCGGCGCCGGCCCCGAAGGGGTTGCGGAGGCGGTCGCCAGGCTCATCGGCCATGCGCCCGGCGGCTGCAGGGAATGCCGAGCGCCCGAGCAGGGCGTCGGGGCGCGTCTGCTTCTCGGCCTGATGTCCGGTTACGACAAGCGTGGATGGGACAGGCTCCGCAGCGCGCTCACTCTGGCGCAGAGAGTGCGAGCGCGATGAGAAAGCCCAAACGAATCCTGGTGATCTTCGACGACTGCGGGCCGGGGGACGCGCTCTGCCTCAGCTTCTGCCTCCAGGCTCTTCGCAAAGCGCACCCGACGGCGACCATCGACCTCCTCGTCGGTGGGCACGCTTCGCCGGTTTTCGAGCACGCGGAAGGTTTCGGCAGGATCGTCGTGAGCCACCTCTATGGACGCGCCGACGGCCAGCGACCGCTGTCCCCAGTCCGCAAGGCGATGGAGCTGGCGCGCCTGGCGCTTCGGCTAGGTCGAGGTTACGACCTGGCCATCACCTTCCTCTGGGGCACCACGGCCCTGAACGTCCTGGCCCGGTGGGCGGCTCGCCGCAGCTTCGGGTACGCCAACAAGTGGCCGTCGCTGCACGCTTCCGATCTCGGCCCTTATGAGGCCAGCGGTGAGCCGATCGAGCTCGCCATCGAGCTGCTTGCGGCAGCCGGCGTCAGCGCCACTCCGGACATCCCGTACCTCCGACTGCCCGAGCCACCGCATGGTTCGACGGCGGTGGGAGCATCGCGCGGCTCGAACCGAGTGGTCGTCCACGTCGGGTCCGACTGGGCATGCCAGCAGTGGCAGCCCGATCGTTGGGCCGAGGTGGCCGACCGGCTGATCGCCAGATACGGCGTCGACGTCGTCTTCACGGGCCTGGCCAACGAAGGCGCCTACATCGACGAAATCCGCGCGGCCATGCAGCAGGATTCGGTGTCTTTTGCCGGCGCCACAACCGTCGCGGAGCTGGCCGAAGTTCTCGCGGGCGCTCGTCTTTGCGTCTGCGTGGACAGCTTGATCTTCGAGCTGGCGCAGGCCGCGGGCACGCCCATCGTCGTCCTCGCGGGACAGTCACGCACTCGCGCGGCGGTCGCGAGCCCGAGCAACCCGATCGTCGTCAACCGGACGACGCCGGAGCTTCGAGCGGCGATCCTGGCGTGCAAGACGCGGGTCTCGAAGGCGTCCTATGGCGCCTGTCGCAACTTCGCGTGTCCCATGGCAGGGCTGCGCGACATCTCGGTCACTGACGTCCTGGAAGCGATCGAGGCTCAGGGCGTGCTGGCGCCGGTCGAGTCCGGCGTCAACGAGGCGGCCAACGCGTGAGCCCGCAAGCGCGTGAGGCGTCCCCACCCCGGTGGGTTCCGGTGCTGCTCTATCACCGCGTCGTGCCGGAGCCACCACAGCACGATCCGTTCCAGAACTTCGTCAGCACGACAGACTTCGAAAGTCACCTGCTCTGGCTGCGCCGCGCCGGCTTTCGGAGCTTGCCGCTTGGCTCGCTCGAGACGATCTTCGCCGGCGATGCACAGGCGAGAGTGCCGCGGCGTTCCGTGGCCATCACCTTCGACGACGGATACGAGGACAACCATCGTTATGCGTGGCCGCTGCTGAAGCGCCACGGGTTCGCCGCGACCATCTTTGTGGTCACCGACGCGATCGGAGAGTCCAGCTCCTTCGACACCGCGGTCTACCCGGCCGACCCGATGCTAAGCGCCGATCAGATGCGGGAGATGAGCCGGGACGGGATCACGTTCGGATCCCACACCTGCAGCCACCCGCTCGCGCTCACAGATCTGTCCGAGTTCGAGCTTCGGCGCGAGGTTGCCGGATCGAGGTCGGCGCTGGAAGGCGTCCTCGATGCACCTGTCACGCAGTTTGCCTATCCGCACAGCCGGCAGGACGACCGCGTCGAGAACGCGGTGGCGTCGGCCGGGTATCGACTGGCGTGCGGCGGGACAGGCAAGCGTTTCAGCCGGTACTGCGTCACGCGGATCCCGGTCCGAGGCGGCGGCCCGACTCTGGCGATGTCGATGGCGAAGCGCTGGATTCGATGGAAGGCGAGGGACTGGTGAGATTGCCGGCCGGCCCGCTGCCGCGGATCAGCGTCGTGATGCCCACGCACGGGCGCAAGGTCTCACTCCTGCGCGCGCTGCGCGCCCTTGCCCTCCAGGTCTACCCGGGCCACCTGGTCGAGGTCGTGCTCGTGTGCGACGGAAACGACGACGGATCGGCCGAGGCCGCACGCGGCGTCGCCCTGCCCTTCCGGCTTACGGTCCTGACTCAGGAAAACGCTGGCCCGGCGGTGGCTCGCAACCTGGCGCTGGCACACGCTCGGGGGCCTCTGGTCGTATTCCTCGACGACGACGTCATGGCTCATCCCTACCTGCTCGCGGAGCACGCCGCGGCGCACGGTGACCGCGACGACGTGGTCGTCATCGGGCCGCTGATTCCTCCGCCAGACTCCCCGTCGCCATGGGTGCGGTGGGAGCTGAAGACCGTCGTGCGCCAGTACGACGAGATGGAGGGTGGGGCGTACCGGCCCGGTCCGCGCCAGTTCTTCACCGGCAACGCGTCGGTTCGCCTCGAGCACCTTCATGAGGTGGGCGGGTTCGACCCCACGTTCAGGCGTGGGGAGGACGTGGAGCTTGCGTTCCGGCTCCAGTCGCGCGGTCTCCACTTCGTTTTTCACCGCGGCGCGGCGGCGCTCCACACAGCCGACCGCTCGCTCCAGTCGTGGCTGCGGGCTGCGTTCGAGTACGGGCGGAACGACGTCATCCTCGGCCAGGCCAAGGGCCGTCCCGACATGCTGGAGGCCGTGGCGCGTGAGTTCCACGAACGCCACCCGTTGACGCAGTCGCTCGTACGCCGGACCCGGTCGAGTCCGCGGCTCCGGCGTGCGCTCGCCCGTTCCCTGGGCGAGCTCTCGAGGCCCGCCCTTGCCCTCGGCCGCGAGCGGCTCGCGGTCCGCCTCTGCAGCGCGGCCTTCGCCGTGTCCTACTGGAGCGGGGTGGCGGCGCAGCTAGGAGGTCCGGCCGGCGCGGCCGCCCTCATCGAGCGCGGGCGTCCAGCCGCCAAAGCGGCTTCAACGAGCTGAAGCCGGTCAGGCGCTGATCGGCTCGGTGTCGAGGGCCGCCGCGGCGGGCCCTGAGCTCAGGCACTGGAGTGGTGAGCAGGGGTAGACGGCGACGCGCAGGACGGCCCGCTCCGGGTGCTCGGCCTGGACCCTCGCCACCACCTCATCCCAATCGCCGGCGCGCTGAAGTCCGGGCATGCTTTCGGGCAGCGACCGCGGTGGTGCCATCGGGGCCCACAGATGGACCACCCTGCCGCTTTCTGACCTGATGTCGCCTGCGTACTGCTGTCGCGAGTGGGAGGGTGTCGAGTCGGGTCCGCCTCGGACGGCGGGCTTGATCCTCGAGCGCACCTTTCGAATCACCCGCGGCGCGATGGCCGACGGCCGGATCACCGACCAGCGACGGAGCTGGTGGATCTGAGCCTCGAAACGCGGGCCATTCATATAAGGAAAGAGCCGGTGCAGGCCGAGGCCCTCGGGGCACGCCGCGATGAGCACCCGCGACGCGTGGGACCCGGCGAAAGCCAGCGGCGCCAGTCCCTTGCTTCGAGCAAAGGTCAGCGACACGTCCATCGGGTAGGCGTTCGCGATCGCCACGTCGTATGCATCCCCGGCCGCCTCCGTCGAGAAGTGCCGGCGCGCAAACTCGGCGGCCTCCTCGAAAAAGACCTCGGGGTCGCCGGCCACGATCCGGACCGGCCTCCGTGCCGCGTCGACGTGAACCGTGACCGCGGTGCGCAGCCCGGCCAGGCGGGCGACCTGATCGAGGTCGCGCCGAAAGTCGTTGTGGGTGTCGTACGAGCCCCCGACGCTCGAGTGGCCGTAGTGGAGGGCCACGATCGAGCGCTGAGCCAGGACACCAAGAATGAGCTTGGAACCGCCGCCGAAACCCACGCTGTGCTGGGGGTAGACGCCGCCGACTCCGATCAGCAGATCGCTCGCCGCCACCTCACGGTCGACGATCACCGGGGTTCCGAAGCTGGTCTGTCCAAGCTTCACGCCGCCCTCCCGAGCGTCGTGAAACAGGAGGCGGCAGGCCGCCGCCGCCTCGGGACCGGCCTTCTTCCTCACTGCGTCCGCGGCCGGCCGCCCGTGAGTTCCGGAGGCGAGGATGATCCCGACCTGGTTGGCCGGAATGCCGGCCGCCGCAAGCTCGCGCAGGAGGTGAGGAACGATGCGGTCGGTGGGGGTCGGCCGCGTGAGGTCGTCGACGATGATGAGCGGCCGCCGCTTGCCGGCCGCGGCCTGGCGCAGGGGTGGCTGCCCAACCGGGTTTCCCACGGCGATCCCGATCTGCTCGTCGGTAAGGGGCGCGGGTGTCTGCGGTCCGAGCATCGACACCTCCCAGGTCGACGGCACCTCGAGGATTCGTTCTTCGTCTCCGTACCACGCGCCGAGCCGAATCCGCAGTTGACCTGAGGCGCGGGCCTCGCTCACTGCTTCTGAGCGACGACCAGGTACTGGGCGCCTGTCGATCGCACGCCGGGCACTCCGTGATCAGCCAGGCGCTGCAGGCGGGTGTGCAGCCGAACCGCTGCCTCTCCGCGCACAGTCGATCGCGCAAAGAACGTGAATGGGCCGAAACCCAGCGTCAAGTGCCGGATCTTGCGGAGTCCAGCCCCGCTCAGATCGCGGTCGAACTGACGACGCCACACGGTCTTTGCGGCAGCACCGCTGGTGCGACCGTGTCCGAGGGCGCGGCGCAGTGGCTGGAGCGCCGGGTTCAGGAGCGGGTCGAGGAGGTGTGTCAGGCGCGCGCGGTTGTCGATGTTGGCGACGAGAAAGCCGCCGGGTCGGATGACACGCGCCATCTCGTTCAGCGCGAGAGTCGGGTCGGGCAACCAGGGCAGGACCCCCATCGCCACCACAAGCTCGAAGGCGCTGTCGTCGAACTCGAGGGCGTGGGCATCGGCGATTCCGGCGTGCACGCGAGACGCGAGGCCGGCGCGCTCCGCATTCTGCAGCGTCAGCTCGACCATCGCGGGTGTCGAATCGGTGGCCTCGACCACGAATCCGCGCTGCGCGAGCTGGATCGCCAGCAGCCCGGCTCCGCATCCGATCTCCAGCACGCGAGATCCCTTCGTCAGGGGCAGGCGCTCCACCTCGGCCATGGCCCGGGCGGCGCGTTCCTTGTGGATCACGCTGAACACGTCTGACCTTGCATAGACGTCTTGCCAGAACGGCGCGTCCTTCTGGAAGTGATCCGTGACAGGGGCCTGGCGTTCTCCCAGGCCCGTCACGCGAGAGTCGTCCACGATTCGAACCCCGCCGCTCAGTTCCACGAGACCATGAACGCTCGCGGGCCGTGCAGGCCGAAGCCCATCAAACCGCGGCCGGCGCAGCGAGCCGCCTCCAGCCACTCGCGGCGCCCCGCTCGCTGGCGGGCCCAGCCGAACCACAGGTACGGTGCGAGCCGGCCTGCTCTGACCCGGTGGGCACGGCTGACCCGCCGTCGATCCGACTGGTCCAGCCATGTCGGATTGCTCCACTTGGCGTGGAATCTGCTCGTGGCCTGCCGCCGGCGCTCTCCGCCCTCGGCCCCGCGAGTCAGCTGGGCGCCGTGGATCCGCCTGCGAAGCAGTCGCTGGGGCACATAGCGCGCGGTCGACGCCAGGGAGATCCGAAGCCACATGTCGGTGTCGTCGTAGATCGGTCCCAACGCTTCGTCCCAGGCCCCCACGCGGTCAAACACCGAGCGGCGGATCAGCGTCAGGGAAGGGACCACGATGTTAAACGCGAAGAAGGCGATGAACGGCGTCTCGGCCTCACGGTCCGTGAGCTGCCGGCCCCCGAGCCCGGCGGGGACGATCCTCAGGATCCACTCGTCCTTGAAGGCGTCGATGGGGCGATCCTCGGCGTCGATGATGGTCCGATCGCAAAAGGCCATGCCGGCCTCCGGGTGCGCGTCGAGCTCTGCGACCAGCGTCGCGAGCATGCTCGTCTCCAGGCAGTCGTCGGCGTCCAGGAAGAGCAGGTATTCGCTCTCCTCTGCGGCGGCGCGATATCCAGCGTTGCGCGCGTTGCAGAGGCCGCCGTTGGACTGCCGAACGGTTCTGATCCGCCGCTCGGCCTTTACATATGGCTCGACGACGCTCGTGAAGTCGCCAGGGCTTCCGTCGTCCACGACCACGTGCTCCCAGTCAGGGAAGGATTGCGCTATCACGCTGTCGATCGTGCGGCCCAGGTAGGCCTCGCTGTTCCAGCAGCAGGTGACGATGGTGACTCGGGGCATGTTTCGTCCTGGAGGGACGCACCCACGATAAGAAGCGGGGTGCCGCCGCGCCAGTGGCGGAACCGCCTTGCGTCACACCATTGGCCCAGGACTCCCGGGCGATTGTCCCGGCTTCGGCCTGCGCCCTAAGCGGGCCCCCTTCACTTCCCCTCGAGCCGTGGTTTCGCGGCGGCCGATGGCTTGCGATCCGGCGGCCCGCGCGCTCGCGTCCAGGTAGAGTCGCCGCTTGCGGTCGACCGGCAGGGCGAAGCTGGCAACGAGTCCGCGTACGTAGAAGGCAAGCCGCGCAAGGTGCGACGACCGCCCTCGACGGACGAGGTTCAACGGTCGCGCCATCGCAAGGTGCCGTTTGCCCTGCACCAGTATCCACACGGGGGCGATGGGGTCCCCACAGCGGAGGTGCTTCATGATCAGCGCGCCCTGCGCGTACGCGATGGACCGCCACAGGCGACTCGCTGCCTGGTCCTTGTAGTTGCGGCCACCGTAGTGTCGAACGACCACCGCAGGAGTCAGGACGATGCGGGATCCAAGCCGGAGCAGCCTGTAGGCGTAATCCCAGTCACCGCACGCTTTGAAGCGCCCTCCATTGCCCAGCTGTTCATCCCACGGTCCGACGCGCTCGGCAGCCTCGCGGCGGACATACATGGCGGCGCCGATCCCGCGCGCATGCCAACCGCTCATGCGTCCGCTCAGCACGCGCTCACTGGAGACCCGGAATTCGGGGACAAAAGTGGTTGTCGCATCGAGTGCGCTCGCGACGGTGCCACACACGAGAGCTGCTTCTGGATGACGCGCGAACGTTGCGGCTACCTGGTCGAGCCAATCGGGGGTGATCGTGCAGTCGTCGTCGAAAAAGGCGAACAGGTCGCCACTCGCCAGCCGCATACCGACGTTTCGAGCTCGAGATGATCCCTTCAGCCCGATCCGCTCGTACACGAGGCGGGGTAGCGCGCCCTCGAACTGCGCGCCGATCAGCTCCGACGCGTCGTCGTGGCTCTGGTCGACCAGGATCAGCTCCCAGTCCGGGTACGTGACCCTAGACAGGCTGTCGAGGCTGCGGCGCAGGTCGTCAGGTCGATCGCATGTTGGAGTGATGACCGAGATCAGGGGCTTGCGCTCTGCCACGCCAGTCACGCGGTCAGCCTCACGGGGCGCCGGCCTCGGTCGAGCGATCGACGAGTCTCAACACCGCCTTCACAGGTCGTTTGATGGCTGTTTCGTATCGGGTGAGGCGCGCCCGCCGCAGCACCGTCCGGCCCATGCGGACCACCTCCTCCCGCGGAGTCGGCAAGGTTGGATCCCGGCGGGGCGCGACCCGGAGGCGAGCCCAGACAGCTCGGTCACCGCCGCTGTCCAGGGCCTGCAGCGCCATCGCGATCCGCGCTCGCATCAGGTCCGCCGCGGCCTCTCTCCCCGCGACCGCAACCGGCTCGGTAAGGGTGGGGTTGGTTCCGATCTCCCACACCTGGACGCCACCAGTGCGGCTCACGCCGTAGTCGATGCGGCCGAACTGGATGCATGCCAGCTCAAAGACCTCTCGCAGCTGCTGCGCGTGTGGGTTCTCGCGGACATAGGCCATCTCTTCCTCGAGCCTGGCTGCGTCGAGCGGCATGGTGTCCGGCCGGCGAAACATCCACTGGCGGCTGAAATACAGGTGGGCAGGGATGATTTCGCTCCCGATTCTGAAAGCCGAGTATTTGCGGTAGACACCTGACGCATCAGCGGTGTCGCAAAACTCCGTGATCAGCACGCCATCCCGGTTGATGCCCCGCTCGGTCACTCGTTCGATCGCGGCCGCGAGCTCGCCCGCGTCCGTGAGCAGTGGCGACAGGACATCAGAGTGCCAGCGCTCCTGACGGAGGAACACTGGATAGCGCACTGGCGCGCGAGCTTCGGTGAGCCGGTACACGTCGAACGTGTTGATGCGGCGCTCCGCCAGATGTCGCAACAGCTCGTAGCGGAGCATCGAACGCGCGGGGTGGTTCAGGGTGCGCGCCCCAGCTCGCCTCAATTGAGCGCAGGCAGTCGCGGCCATCTCGGTCTCCGCCGGCGCGAGGCGCTCGAGGTCAGCGAACAGGTAGGTACCTGTAGTGGCCACGGGTTGCGTGAAGAGCGTCTCGTAGCTCATGACGCGGACATCGAGTCTGTGCGTCATGCGGCTCTGCTCGAGAAACCGCTGCATGGTGTAGCGGTGCGGCCTGGTGGAGACGAAGAAGATCACGTAGCGCGAACCATCACAGGCCAGGCCGCGGGGCCGCAGTCACCTAGCCGCCGGTTTGTCGACTCCAACGCGGGAACCGCCTCAAGAGCGCCGGCTTCGGCGCAGGTCAATCAAAACGAAAATGGCGACCAGCGCAAGCGCAGGGACCACTCCGACCAGGACGGGCATCGCACTGTTCAGCATTCAGATCACTCCTTGCATGGATGTAAATCTCATCGCTCGGCGCCGCCCGCGGCGGCGATTCGCCGCGCCACGCCCTGGCTGGGACGGACGACGAACCGGTCCCAACGCGCGTGGAAGGTGTCGGCGGCGAGCTTGTTCATCGCCCCGAGGAAGGGCAGGGGATCCGTCAGGGAGAAGGTCGCCCCCTCCTGGACGCCGCGGAACGAGCGGAGCCAGTCCCTCCACCGAAGGCCGTCGTCACGACGGTAGTGCTTGAGGGCGATCAGGTCCGCCGCTTCGAGGACCCAGCGCCGCCCATCGTTGGGAACGACCGCCGGCACCGGTCTCCCGGTCAGGTCGAGGTAGCACGCCCGAGCGACGTCGAGGCCGTTGGCATCGACGAACAGCCGAAACGCGCCACCCAGGCGGGGGTTGATGTCGAGGACCTTGTAGGCGCCGTCCCTCTTGTCCCACCGGTACCCGATGTCGACGATTCCCGTGTAGCCGACCTTGGCGAGAAAAGCCTCCGTCAGCTCGATCACCTCTGGGTTGTGCACGTACTCGCCGAGCGCGCACAGACCCATCCGTGCCGGATGCTGGCGAAGCTTGCGGCCGGTGAAGGCCGCCAGGCATCGTGACTGTGCGTCGAAGTAGCCGTTGAAGATCCAGACGTCGGCGTCGGTCCCGGGGATGTACTCCTGGCACAGCACGTTGCCCGGGTCGTCGAGCTCCTGCAGCTGCTGGAGCAGCGACTCGCGGTTCGAGGCGATCGAAACAAACTGCCGGCCGGGCCGGCTCAAGACCGGCTTGAGCATCACGGGATAGGTCAGGTCGTCGGCCATGACGGCGGCTTCGTGCACGTCGGCCGGCCTGGCGATTCGCGGCGTGGGCAAGCCAAACTTGCGCGCCAGCTCGTAGAGGCCTTGCTTTGAGGCCAGGCCTTCGACCAGCTCGATGTCCTGGTGGGGAAACTTGAAGAGCCGGCCGAGCGGGTCGGCGTGCGTCGCGACGAACACGGCCCATTCGTCCGAGCCCGCGATCAGGATGGCCCCCGGCCCGAGCCTCCGTGCCGCAGCCTCCAGCTGCTCGAGGATTGCGGCGTCCGATCCCACCGGCCGCCCTTCCTCCCCGATGTCGAAAGCGCCCGCGCAGTAGCGCGACATCCTCCCCAGCGAGCGCTCGGTCGTCCTGGCCACGTAGACGCGGACGCCGAGCGGGCGCAGCGTCCGGATCACTCCCAGCGGTCCGACAAACCGCGGCGGAGCGAGCACCAGGACCGGAGGCATCTCTGAGGGGGTGGTCACCGGTAAACCAGGCGTCGCCATTCAGGCGGCACAGACGGAATCGATGAGCTGGATGATCCGGCGGGTGTTGGCCTCGGCGTCGAACGCCGACACGGCGTGATTCCTGGCCGCCGCACCCATCGCCCGTCGACGGCCCGCGCTCGAGATGAGCGTGTCCATCGCCGCGCGAAGCGCCTGGCCGTCGTCCGGCGGGACGAATAAACCCTCCCCGCCGTCCTGGAAGAGCTCGCCGACACCGCCCACCGGACACGTGATCACGGGCAGCCCGCTGGCCATGGCCTCGAGCGACGCCATCGAGAAGCAGTCGGCGCGCGTCGGCAGGACGAACAGGTCCGCCTCTCGGTAGAGCTGGATCAACTTCGGGTCGTTGGCTCCGAGGCCGTCGTGGACGCGAACACCCGCCTCTGGCTGCACCGCGTCGCCCCGGGTGACCATGTCGAGCTCAGCCACACCTCGGAAACCCCGCCGGTATACGTCCAGCAGCAGATCGCCGCCCTTGCGCCGGAAGTCGCCTCCCACGAACAGGATCCGTGCCGGCCCCGCTTCGGCGTTCTTCGCGGCGCCCGGCGCCCAGAGGGTCGTATTCACGCCTGGGGGGATGACGTGAAGCCGCGAGGGATCGACCCCGTAGTCGTCCCGCATCGAATCGGCCGCCCAACGGCTCCAGGCAGTGACCGCAGCGCAGCGGCGAAGGCACATGCCGTGGAGGGCGTCCCGCATTCGCTGCTTCGTTCGCGAGGTCCCGCCCCAGTTCCCGTAGTGGACGCCGAAGCTCCTGATCAATCGTGGAGTGCTGTCCGCCGCGTAGATGACCGGGACCCTATGGCCGGCGTTCCAGGTGAGCATCCAGGGGAGGAGCGGAAGGTCGATCTGGGTCCACACGGCCTGGTACGGGCCGTCGGTGACCAGCGGCCGGGTACCGGCGATCGAGCGCAGGGTGCCGCGCACGCTCGAGGGAAGAAACCGGCCGAACCGCTCCAGGGCGTCGCCCTGGTAGGGCCGGATCGGCAGCGGGACAGGCTCGAGGTGGGGGTCGGCTGCAGCGACCCGGCAGATGTTGTCGAAGCTCGTGCCAACGCCCGCGACGACCGCCCCCAGCAGGGCGACCCGACGGGGCCTGTCCACGCCGGCCGGAGCCGCGCCGGCGAGCTCCATCCGATGCACCGCACCCACACCGCCACCGTAGGCGCGGCGGCTGTCTGCGTCCATGGAGATCGCCGCAACGTCTCAGGACAAATGCCCAGGCAGACGAACTCAGGTTCGAACGCCCGTTCGGCCAACTAAAGTAGCCAGGCGCAAGAATGGTCCGGGGGACTCGTTAGCGCTCGCGAATGCCCTGTTGCGTGAGGCACGAGCTGCTGGGGCTCATCGGGAACGGGCACCATACCTCCGCTCCACAGGGACTCCACATAAAAGGAAGAGGCGAGCCGAGTCATCGGTCTCGTCGGGGAGTCGAAGCATGCTGGTGAAAGCGGCGAAGCTCATTGGATCGCTCGCAGCGATCGGACTCGCGTCCGGTTTGCTCGTTTTTGGCCCTGCGCAGGCACCCGTCCGGACCGCGGCGGCAAGCAGCAGCTACAGCTTCAACTGGAGCGGCACGCCATCCGCGCCGACGCCCTGGCAGCCTTCGACCGGGTTTGACCTCGCCATCCACGATCGCGACCTGACCCAGACCTTTGCGCAGCCTTATCCCTACCAGGCCGAGCACGGCGCCGACTGCGGTCCGTTCCAGGGCTTCGGCTTGGGCGGGACGCACCTGGTCACCCAGTACGCAGATGAGGTCTTCATCTGCAACAACCACATGATGACCAGCCTCAACGGTCAGGGCTATGGTGAGATCACCTTCACGCCGGCCGAGATGCTGGACTGGTCGCAGGGCACAGCGTCGGTGACCTGGCAGGTCTCGACCCTGCGGGCTTCCTGCCGCGACTGGCTGAGCTACAACCTGATGCCGATCCAGGACAACCTGCTGCTGACCGACGGCATCGGGGTCGACCTGGCGGGAGAGCCGCGCAACGAGCTGCTCTTCACGACCGGCGCCAACTGCTCCTCGGCCTTCACCGGGACCGACATCCGCAACTTCGGCG
>DATIOJ010000011.1:0-2282 GCA_035473355.1 Candidatus Limnocylindrales bacterium | reverse complement strand
GAAGCCTTCGAACTGGGGTAGGCATCTACCACGGAGCGTTGTCGTTGCCGCGTCGATCGCCGAGGCGGGCGGGCAGCTGCAGGGCGTCGACCTCGTGCCCGGGGCCTGCGGCGAGGGCAAGCGGGTGCGCGAGTTCACGATCGACGCCCAGGATCGCGAGCACTGGGAGCGGATCTTGCGCGGGATCGGCGCCACCCGGGGCGCCAAGGTGCTCGACTACGTCGACCGCACGATGCAGATGCACCGCGGCGGCAAGATCTCGGTCGAGAACAAGTACCCGCTGAAGACGCGCGACGACCTCTCGATGGCATACACCCCCGGCGTCGCCCGTGTCTGCCAGGACATCCACGACGACCGCAGCAAGGCCTTCGAGTACACGATCAAGAAGAACACCGTCGCCGTCGTCTCCGACGGCAGCGCCGTGCTCGGGCTCGGCAACATCGGGCCCGAGGCGGCAATGCCGGTGATGGAGGGCAAGGCGATGCTGTTCAAGGAGTTCGCCCAGGTCGACGCCTTCCCGATCTGCCTCGACACCCAGGACGCCGGTGAGATCATCAAGGCGGTCGAACTGATCGCGCCGACCTTCGGCGGCATCAACCTCGAGGACATCTCCGCCCCGCGCTGCTTCGAGATCGAGGACCGGCTGAAGGAAACGCTCGACATCCCGGTCTTCCACGACGACCAGCACG
The DNA here is from genome assembly GCA_035473355.1 of Candidatus Limnocylindrales bacterium. Lineage (GTDB taxonomy): Bacteria > Chloroflexota > Dormibacteria > Dormibacterales > Dormibacteraceae > 40CM-4-65-16. The sequence continues at coordinate 1,593 of DATIOJ010000011.1, read as the reverse complement.
GCACCGCGATCGTGACCATGGCAGCGCTCTTCAATGCCTTGAAGATCGTCGGCAAGCCGATCGAGGAGCTGCGGGTGCTGATGGTGGGCTTGGGAGCCGCCGGGGTTGCGGTGACCAAGATGATGCTCGCCAGTGGCGTCACCCACATCGTCGGCTGCGACCGCCAGGGCGCCCTCTCGACCACCCGCTCCGACTACGAGTCGGGCGAGATGAGCGGAATCAAGCGCTGGTACGCGGAGAACTCGAACCCCGAACAGCTCAGTGGCGGGCCCAACGAGGTGATCGAGGGCACCGACCTCTTCATCGGCCTCTCCGGCCCCGGCCTGATCGAGGCCTCCTCCTTGGGCAAGATGAACGACGACGCGATCGTCTTCGCGATGGCCAACCCGACCCCCGAGGTGATGCCCGAGGACGCTGCCCCCTACGTACGGATCATGGCCACCGGGCGCTCGGACTACCCCAACCAGATCAACAACGTGCTCGCCTTCCCCGGCATCTTTCGCGGCGCCCTCGACGCCGGTTCGCCCAGCATCACCGAGGAGATGAAGCTTGCCGCCGCCAAGGGCATCGCAATGGCCGTTTCTGAGGAAGATCTCTCCGAGGACTACATCATCCCCAGCGTCTTCAACCGCGAAGTAGCGCCGAAGGTGGCCGAAGCCGTAGTCGAAGAGGCCAAGCGCGAGGGGATCGCCCGCTTCAACGAGGAGACCGGCACCTTCTCAACCGTGGAGGCCACCTAGCCTGTGAAGGTCCTCGTCACCGGAGCCAGCGGTTTCATTGGGGCCTCCCTCTGCGACTCACTGCTGATCCGGGGCGACACCGTCGTCGGCCTCACCCGCGACCCGAGCCGGGCGCGAAGCACCAACCCGAGCGTCACCTGGCATGCCTGGGAGCCGACCTTGGAACGACCGCCGGAGGCCGCCTTCGAGGGCGTCGACGGCGTCATCCACCTGCTTGGCGAGAAGATCAACCAGCGCTGGACCGATGAGGCCAAAGAGCGGATCATCGAGAGCCGGCGCACCGGCACCCACAACCTGGTCGGCACGATCTCGGCCCTGCAGCACAAGCCGCGGGTCCTGGTCAGCCAGTCGGCGATCGGCTACTACGGCAACCGCGGCGAGGCGATCGTCGACGAGTCGACCAAACCGGCCGACAGCTTCGACGCCGAGGTGACCGTCGAGTGGGAGAAGGCCGCGCACGAGGTCGATCCGACCGGCGTTCGTCTAGTCATCGTCCGCACCGGTCACGTGCTCGACCCCCGCGGTGGCTTCCTCGGCCCGCAGCTGACCCCCTTCAAGCTCGGCGTCGGCGGCCCACTCGCCGGCGGCAACCAGTACGTCTCCTGGATCCACATCGAGGACGAGGTCGGCATCCTGCTCTGGGCGCTGGACAACGACAAAGTCAGCGGCGTGGTAAACGCGACGGCGCCCAATCCGGTGACCAACAAGGTGTTCTCGAAGGCCCTTGGGAAAGCACTCGGAAGACCTGCCGTGATTCCGGTTCCCGGGCTTACCATTGACCTGATGTACGGGAAAGAGTTCGGCAAGGTTCTGCGGGGCGGACAACGGGGCATGCCCAGGCGGGCTCTGGATC
>DATIOJ010000010.1:0-32530 GCA_035473355.1 Candidatus Limnocylindrales bacterium | reverse complement strand
CGAGGCGGCTGTCGACACCACCCCCGTGCGCAGCGCCGAACCGGACCCGATGCCCGCGGAAATCCCCGGGCCGGCCAAGCCGCTGCGCCGCCCACGGACTGCGACGACCGCGACGACCGCGACAGGGCCGGCAAAGGCCCGGGCCGCGGCTGCCACGCCGAAGGCCGCATCCGCCACGCCGAAGGCCGCAGGCACGACGGCCAGGAAATCGCCAGCGCCGAAGAAGCCCAGCACCCCTCGCACCAAGAAGGCGGACAGCTGATGTTGATCCCCAAGCGAGTCAAGTACCGGAAGATGCACCGCGGGCGCCGCACCGGCATCGCCACCCGAGGCGCCACCGTCGCGTTCGGCGACTTCGGCCTGCAGGCGATGGAAGCCGCCTGGATGTCGAACCGCCAGATCGAGGCGGCGCGGCGCGCCATGACGCGCCATGTGAAGCGCGGCGGTCAGATCTGGATCCGCGTCTTCCCTGACAAGTCGATCACCAAGAAGCCGGCCGAGACCCGAATGGGGTCGGGCAAGGGCAACCCCGAGGGCTGGGTCGCCGTGATCAAGCCTGGGCGCGTGCTGTTCGAGATGGGCGGCGTCACACCCCAGGTCGCCAAAGAGGCGATGAAGCTCGCCGCCGCCAAGCTGCCGATGAAGACCCGGTTCGTCACGTCCGAAGAGACCGGAGGCCGGTCATGAAGGTCGACGAGCTACGCGTTCTCGAGGCGGATGAGCTTGGGGTTCGCCTGCGCACCGCGCGGCGCGAGCTGTACGAGCTCCGATTCAAGCACGCGGTCGGACAGCTCGAGAACTCGAGCCAGATCTCCAAGGTCCGGCACGACATCGCGCGGATCATGACCGTGATTCGCGAAAGGGACTTTGGAATCGCCCCGAGCGAGCCGCAGCCCACCTCCCCGCTTGTCGGGGAGGTCGCCGCCGTGGCGGCGGGTGGGGGGAGACAAGGCGCCGAGGCCGAGGAGTCAGAGCAACCCAAGCCGAAGCGCGCTCGCCGCACCAAGAAAGAGGAATCCGAATGACCGACACCGCCACGAAGGCGACGCAGGGCCCAACCACCGAACAGCGCGGCCAGCGCAAGGTTCGGCTGGGCTACGTGATCGCGGACAAGATGAACAAGACCGTCATCGTGCAGGTGGGCTCGTCCAAGGCCCACCGCCTGTACCGCAAGACGGTTCAGCAGCGCACCCGTTTCAAGGTGCACGACGAGAAGAACGAATGCGGCGTGGGCGACCTCGTCCGCATCACCGAGACGCGCCCGATCTCCAAGGAGAAGCGCTGGCGCGTACTTGAGATCGTGGAGAAGGCGCGCTAGAAGCAATGGTTCAGCAAGAAACCCGGCTCAAGGTCGCGGACAACTCGGGAGCGAAAGAGCTCCTGTGCATCCGCGTCGCCGGCGGCCACTACCGCAAGTACGCCTACGTAGGCGACATCATCACGGCCACCGTCAAGTCGGCCCAGCCCGGCGGACAGGTCAAGAAGGGCGAGGTGGTCAAGGCGGTGGTGGTGCGCGTGAACAAGGAGTACAAGCGGCCGGACGGCTCGTTGATCCGCTTCGACGAGAACGCGGCAGTGCTGCTGGCCCAGGCCAACAACCCGCGCGGTACTCGTATCTTCGGTCCAGTCGCGCGTGAGCTTCGCGAGCGCAACTTCATGAAGATCATCTCGCTCGCGCCGGAGGTCCTCTGAGAGAGAAATGCTGAGAAACAAACCCGAACCCAAGCGTCGCTGGCTGGAGCTTGCACCTGGTGACCCGGTGATCGTGATCGCGGGCAAGGACAAGGGCAAGCAGGGGGAGGTGCTGCGCACCATCCCGGACCAGCACAAGATCGTGGTCAAGGGCGTCAACGTCCTGAAGCGCCACACCAAGGCGGGGTCGCGCCGCGGCGGCGTAGCCGTCGCGCAAGGCGGCATCGTCGACTTCGAAGCGCCGCTCGACTACTCCAACGTCATGCTCGTCTGCCCGCACTGCGGCCGGCCGACGCGCACCAAGCACACCGTGCTCGAGTCCGGCGCCCGCGCCCTGGTCTGTCGCCACTGCGGCGAGCCGTACGAGCGCGTCCGCAAGACGGAGGCCCAGTAGGGCTAGTGGCGAAAGCGAAGCAGCAGCAGCCCAAGAAGGAGGCCGCTCCGAAGGCGCCCGGCACGAGGTCGGAGGAGCCGCCGCGCATGCTCGTGGCTTATCGCGACGCCGTGATTAAGGACATGACCAAGGAGTTCGACTACGCCAACGTAATGCAGGTCCCGCGGCTGGACAAGATCGTCATCAACGTCGGAATCGGCGAGGCCAAGGACAGCGACAAGGCACTCGACGCGGCCGTGGGCGACATCACGACGATCAGCGGCCAGAAGCCGCAGCTGATCAAGGCCAAGAAGTCGGTGGCCGCGTTCAAGCTCCGCGCCGGGCAGACGGTCGGCATCAAGACGACCCTGCGCGGCCGCCGCATGTGGTACTTCCTCGACAAGCTGCTCAACATCGCGCTGCCGCGCATCCGCGACTTTCGCGGGGTCAGCCCCGACGGCTTCGACGGCCGCGGCAACTACTCGCTCGGGCTACGCGAGCAGGTGGTGTTTCCTGAGATCGACTACGACAAGATCGACAAGCTGCGCGGGCTCGAGGTCTCCATCATCACGACCGCCCGCACCGACGACGAGGCGCGCAGCCTCCTGACAAAACTCGGCATGCCATTTAGAAAGAGGTAAAGGGGGACTTTTCGTTTGGCCAAGAAGTCATCGATCGAGCGCTGGAAGCGGGACCTTGTAACGCCTAAGTTCAAGGTGCGTTTTCACAATCGCTGCCGCATCTGCGGGCGGCCGCGTGCGTACCTGCGCAAGTTCGGCATGTGCCGTATCTGCTTCAGAGAGATGGCCTCCGAGGGACGCATCCCCGGGGTCACGAAGTCGAGCTGGTGATGATGGCAACAGCAGTCGTAAAGCCAACAAACGGCAAGCCAGGTTCCAAGAACGTGAAGCGGGCGCCGGCGGGCATCGTCAGCGACCCCATCGCCGACATGCTAACGAGGATCCGAAACTCCAACGCCGCCCGGCACACTGAAGTGCGGGTCCCGGCCTCGCGGCTGAAGCTCGAGATGGCGCGCGTCCTGAAGGACGAGGGCTACATCGCCGGGTACGACGTCGAGGCCGACGGGACCACGCAGACCATGCGTATCATCTTCAAGTCTCGCCCGGATCGCACCCGCGTGATCTCGGGAGTCAAGCGGATCAGCCGCCCCGGCCTGCGCGTCTACGCGCGCAAGACCGAGATCCCTCGAGTCCTCGGTGGCCTCGGGATCGCCATCCTCAGCACGGCCGAGGGCGTCATGAGCGGAAGGCAGGCGCTGCGCCAGGGTCTGGGCGGCGAAGTGCTCGCGTACGTCTGGTAGGAGAAGAAACGAGTTGTCGCGGATCGGAAAGCTGCCCGTCCAGGTGCCGAACAACGTGAAGGTCACCCTGGCGCCCGGGCACGTCGCCGTGGAAGGCCCCAAGGGCCGGCTCGAGCGCACCCTTCCGGCTGACATCTCGGTCAAGCAGTCCGACGGCGAGCTCGTCTTCGAGAGGCCGTCCGACGACTTCCGCCACCGCGCTCTGCACGGGCTGGTGCGCAGCCTGGTCGCCAACATGGTCCAGGGTGTGGACAAGGGCTTCAGCAAGCAGCTCGAGCTGGTTGGCGTTGGCTACCGGGTCGCGAAGCAAGGCGAGGAGCTGGTGCTGAACCTCGGCTACTCGCATCCCATCCGGTTCAAGCCGCCGAAGGGCATCTCGATCGACGTCCAGGACCCGACCAAGTTCACCGTCAGCGGCATCTCGATCGAAGACGTCGGCCAGGTTGCCGCGAACCTGCGCGGTCTGCGCCCGCCCGAGCCGTACAAGGGCAAGGGCGTCAAGTACGCGGGCGAGAAGGTGCGCCGCAAGCCGGGCAAGGCAGGCAAGGGCGCGAAGGCCACCGCATGATCAAGCGACAGGACCGCAAGGAAAATCGGTCGCGGCGCCACAGGCGCGTGCGGGTGCACGTCGAGGGCACGTCGCAGCGTCCGCGGCTCGCGGTGTTTCGCAGCCTGAACCACGTCTACGCGCAGCTCATCGACGACGGCGCGAGCCACACGTTGGCCGCCGCCTCGACTCTTGAGCTCAAGGCGAATGGCAACGGAATGGCGCAGGCCCAGGAGGTGGGCAAGGCGATCGCCGCCAAGGCCAAGGCCAAGGGCGTGAGCCAGGTCGTGTTCGACCGCGGTGGCTTTCTGTATCACGGCAGGATCAAGGCGCTGGCCGATGCCGCGCGTGAGGCGGGACTGGAGTTCTGATGTCTAGAAACATGGGTGGCGGTCGATACCAGTCGGGCGGTGAGCGGTCGGAGCTGGCCGACAGGGTCGTCCGCGTCAACCGCGTCGCCAAGGTCGTCAAGGGCGGCCGCAAGTTCTCATTCAGCGCGCTGATCGTGGTCGGCGACATGAACGGGCGCGTCGGCGCAGGGATCGGCAAGGCGCGCGAGGTTACAGAAGCCATCCGCAAGGGCATGGAGGTCGCCAAGCGCAACATGATCACCGTGCCGATGGTCGGCACGACCATCCCGCACGAGGTCCACTTGAAGTGGGGTGCGGCACGGATCATGTTGAAGCCGGCCGCGCCGGGCACCGGCGTCATCTCCGGAGGCGCGATGCGCGCCGTCATCGAGACGGCGGGCATCAAGGACATCCTCACGAAATCGCACGGCACCAACAACCCGATCAACACGGTCCGCGCCACGCTGGCCGCGCTGCAACAGCTGAAGACCGCGCCGCAGGTCGCGGAGCTGCGGGGCAAGGAAGTGGAGCAGATGGTCGGCAAGCGCCTGGCTGCGGTCTACAAAGGTCAAGAACCCTCCCCAACTGCTGGGGAGGTGGCGCCCGTAGGTGCCGGGGTGCCACGTGCCTGAGAACAAGACTCTCAAAGCCACCCTGATGAAGAGTCCTATCGGCGCCAAGCCCGAGATCCGCGCGACCGTCGAGTCGTTGGGCTTTCGCAAGATGAACCAGACCCGCGAGCTGCCGGACAACCCGGCCGTGCGCGGCATGCTCAAGCGGGTTTACTTCCTGGTCGCGGTCGAGGGCGAGCCTTACGAGCGGCCGCAGCGCAGCCGGTACAAGATCTGGCGCGCGCGGTCGACCAAGAAGCACCACAGGGGCCACTAATGCAGCTACACGACCTCAAGCCTTCCCGCGGCGCGCACCGGAGACCGGAGCGGGTCGGGCGCGGAACCGGTTCGGGTCGAGGCAAGACCTCGGGCCGCGGACAGAAGGGCCAGAACGCTCGCAGCGAGGGATTCCGGCTCGGCTTCGAGGGCGGCCAGATGCCGTTCTCGCAGCGCATCCCGAAGCTGCCCGGGTTCAAGAACCCCTTCAAAAAGGTTTACGCGGTCGTCAACGTGTCCAAGCTCAGCCGGTTCGCCGACGGAAGCAAGGTAGGCGCCGAGGCGCTGCTCGAGGCCGGCCTGATCCACGGTGGCGAGGAGATCAAAATTTTGGGCGCAGGCCGCATCAAGCGCAGACTGACGGTGGAAGCCCATGCGTTCAGCAACAGCGCCCGCGAAGCGATCGAGAAGGCCGGCGGCTCCGTCACGGTTCTCGGCGAGCCTCGCAAGATCGGGCCCAGGCGGACGGCTGCCAAGGCCCCCAGACCCCTGCCGGAACCGGCCCAGGTCGCGGCGGCGAAACCCCCACGCGAGAAAAGGGACGCAGGCGCTGAGCAAGGCTCTTCCCCGCAAGCGGGGAAGTCCCGCGCGCAGCGCGGGGAAGGGGAGACCCAAACCCCCAGCCCGGAGTAGCCCATGAACCTCCTGGAGGCGCTGATCAACTCGTTCCGGTTGCCCGAGCTCCGGAACAAGATCCTCTTCACCGGCGGCATCCTCATCGTCTTCCGGCTCTTCGCGAACATCGCGATCCCCGAAGCCAACAAGACGGCCCTGGGCTTGCTGTTCAACCAGCAAGCGCTGCTCGGCCTGCTCGACCTGTTCTCCGGCGGTGGTCTATCCCGCTTCAGCGTCGTGGCCATGGGCATGAACCCGTACATCAACGCCACGATCATCATGCAGCTGATGACGGTGATCTCCGAGCGCATCAAGGAGATCCAGAAAGAGGGTGAGCAGGGGCGCCGCAGGATCCAGCGCTGGAGCCGCTACCTCACCGTCGCGCTCGGAGCTGGCCAGGCCTACGGATTCACGATGCTCTTCCAGAACACGAACCCTGCGATCCTCGGGCCGCTGGATTGGTTCCAGCGGACGCAGATCATCCTCGTCCTGACCGCGGGCACCGTGATGCTGATGTGGTTCGGCGAGCTCATCACCGAGTACGGCATCGGCAATGGCGTCTCGCTGATCATCTTCGCCGGCATCATCGGCCGCGGGCCGCAGGGCATCGCGTCGGTGTTCAGCGCGCACTCGACCGGCGGCGGCCTGGCCGACTACGTGCCGTTCATCATCTTCGGCCTCGTGGCCCTGGTCATGACCGCGGTGATCATCGAGGTGCAGCAGGCGGTGCGGAAGATCCCCATCCAGTCCGCGCAGCGCGTCGCGGGCGGGCGTGAGGTGGGGCGGAGGGCGAGCTTCCTGCCCCTACGCGTCAACCACGCCGGGGTCATCCCGATCATCTTTGCGATCTCGGTGATGTTCTTGCCGACGATCATCTCCAACTACTTCCTTGCCGCCCCGCCGAGCACGTGGTACTACCGCGTCGCCACGTGGATCCAGGGCAACTTCAGTCCAAGCACGGCCAACATTCCGATGGCGATCACCTACAACGGCCTCTACTTCCTGTTCACGTTCGGCTTCACGTACTTCTACACGGCGATCACATTCGACGTGAACGACGTGGCGGACAACCTCAAGCGGTACTCGAGCTTCATCCCCGGCATACGCCCCGGGGCGCCGACGGCCGCCTACCTGCAGTCCGTCATGAGCCGCGTGACGTTCGTGGGCGCCGTCTTCCTCGGGTTCATCACCGTCATCCTGCCCATCGCCACGGCGAAGATCTCAGGCATCAACCAGCAGCAGATGTACCTCGGCGGCACCGCCATCCTCATCGTGGTCGGCGTGGCGCTCGACACGATGAAGCAGCTGCAGACGCAGCTCGTGATGCGTCAGTACCGCGGCTTCATCAAGTGAACCTTCTGCTGTACGGCGCGCCTGGCTCGGGCAAGGGGACCCAGGCGAACATGCTCCGCGCGCAGTTCGGCATACCTCATATCGCCACTGGCGACATGCTTCGGGCGGAGATCCAGGCCGGCACCGAGCTCGGCCGCCAGGCGCAGCCCATCCTCGCGGCTGGGAAGTACGTGTCGGACGACATCATGATCGGCATGATCCGCAACCGCCTGCGGCGGCCCGACTGCGAGCCCGGGTTCATCATCGACGGCTTCCCACGCACCGTGCCCCAGGCCGAGGCGCTCGACGGCCTCATGGTGGAGCTCGGCAAGCGGTTCGACCGGGTCATCTACCTGATGGTTCCGGTCGAGGAGCTGCTGAGCCGCCTCTCCGGCCGGCTGGTCTGCCCGAGATGCCAGCGGACCTATCCGCCGCTCACCTCAGCCTGCGAGGCGGACGGCGGGCCGCTCGTCCAGCGCGAGGACGACCGCCCAGAGGCGGTTCGGCCGCGGATCGAGATCTACCTCGAAAAGACGGTGCCCGTGCTCGACCACTACCGGGGCGAGGGCCTGGTTTCTGAGATCGACGGCCGGGGAAGTATTGAAGAGATCAGCCGTCAAGTCCTCAACGCCGTAGCGCCGAGTAACGGGCAAGTTTCTTCCCCGCTAGCGGGGAAGTACCGCCCGAAAGACGGGGATGGGGAGGCCCGAACCACCCAGGCGAGACAAGGCAAACCACGACAAGGCAAACCACAATGATCAATCTGAAGACCGCTCACGAGATCGACCTCATGGCCCGCGCGGGCAGCTTGCTCGCGTCCGTCCTGCCCCCGCTGAAGGAGGCGTGCGTGCCCGGGGTCAAGACGGCCGAGCTGGACAAGATCGCCGACCGCCTGATCCGGGCCGGTGGCGCCACGCCCGGGTTCCTGGGCTACCACGGGTTCCCGAAGTCGATCTGCGTGTCGATCAACGACGAGGCGGTGCACGGGATCCCGGGCAGCCGCAAGATCGCCGACGGCGACCTGGTCAGCCTCGACCTGGGCCTGGTCCTCGAAGGCTTCTGGGCCGACGTGGGGATCACCGTTGGCGTCGGCAAGATCACGCCCGAGGCCAGGCGCTTGCTCAAGGTGACGGAGGAGGCGCTATACGTGGGGATCGACAAGGCCCGGCCGGGCGGCTACCTGGGCGACATCTCGTCCGCCATCCAGAAGCACGTCGAGGCGGCCGGCTTCTCTGTCATCCGCCAGTTCGTCGGCCACGGCATCGGCCGGCAGATGCACGAAGACCCCCAGGTGCCCAACTTCGGCACCCCCGGCACCCCGCCACGGCTCAAGCCAGGCATGACGCTGGCGATCGAGCCGATGGTCAACGCCGGCACCCACGAGGTGTACATGAAGCCGGACGGCTGGACGATCTGCACCGCCGACGGTGCCCTGTCCGCCTACTTTGAGCACACCGTCGCTATCACAGAAAAGGGTCCCGTCGTACTCACAAAGGGAGCCCTCGACTGAGTTCAGCCACGGCTTTGGTATACTCGGCGTTCGTGCCCCAACGCCCCTCACTCGTGAAGGGGGTCGTGGTGGAGCCTCTTCCCAACGGCGTCTATCGGGTTGAGCTCGAGAACGGGGCCAAGGTCCTCGCTCACGTCGCCGACCGCGCCGGCACCCACTTCACCCGGCTCCTCGCTGGGGACAAGGTGGGCGTCGAGCTGGCGGAGAGCGACCGGTCGCGTGGGCGAATTCGAGAGATTTGGAGATGAAGGTACGTCCGTCGGTCAAGAAGATGTGTCCCAGCTGCAAGGTGATCAAGCGCAACGGGGTGGTCCGCGTGATCTGCTCCAAGACGCCAAAACACAAGCAGAGGCAGGGGTAGGAGGCTAGATGGCGAGAATCGCCGGCGTCGACATACCCCCGACCAAGCGCGTCGTGATCGCGATGACGTACATCCACGGTATCGGCAACACGACGGCCGAGAAGATCGTGAAGAACGCCAACATCGACGCCAACAAGCGCACCAGGGACCTGTCCGAAGAGGAGGTCGCGAGGCTGCGCCAGATCGTCGACCGGATGGCGAGCGGAAAGGACATCCTCATCGAGGGTGACCTCCGCCGCGAGGTCGCGCTCAACATCAAGCGGCTGACCGAGATCGGCTCCTACCGCGGCCAGCGGCATCGCCGCGGCCTGCCGGTGCGCGGCCAGCGCACGCGCACCAACGCGCGTAGCCGCCGCGGTCCGAAGCGCGCGGTCGCTGGCAAGAAGAAGGTCAAGGCCGGGAAGTAATGACCAAACAGAAGAAGGTGGTGCGCACGCGCCGCCGCGAGCGCAAGAACGTCGTCGCCGGTCAGGCGCACATCCAGTCGACATTCAACAACACGATCAGCTCGATCAGCGACATCGACGGCAACGTCATCGCGTGGGGGTCAGCTGGAGCGCAGGGCTTCAAGGGCAGCCGCAAATCGACGCCATTCGCCGCCCAGCAGACCGCCGAGGCGACCGCCAAGAAGGCCCTCGAGCATGGCATGCGGTCGATCGAAGTGTTCGTTCGTGGCCCGGGCGCCGGCCGCGAGGCCGCCATCCGCTCCCTCCAGGCCACCGGCCTCGAGGTGAGCGCGATCACCGACGTCACGCCGATCCCGCACAACGGCTGCCGCCCACCGAAGCGGCGGAGGGTCTAGGCATGGCCAACTACAGCGGCCCTGTCTGCCGCTTCTGCCGCCGCGAGGGCGCCAAGCTCTACCTCAAGGGGGAGCGCTGCTACACGCCCAAGTGCGCCATCGAGCGTCGCGCGTTCGCGCCCGGCATGCACGGCCAGGCGCGCAAGCGCAAGACGTCGGACTACGGCCTGCAGCTGCGCGCGAAGCAGAAGGCGCGCCGCATCTACGGCCTGCTCGAGAAGCAGTTCCGCAACTACTTCAACCAGGCGTCGAACGAGCCCGGAGTGACCGGTCTCAACCTGCTTCGGCACCTCGAGCTTCGCCTGGACAACGTGGTTTACCGGCTCGGGCTGGGCAGCTCGCGCAAACAGGCCCGCCAGCTGGTGACACACCGCCACTTCGAGGTCAACGGCAAGCTGGTGAACGTTCCGTCCTACCAGCTCAAGCCGGGCGACGAGCTCAAAGTGAAAGGCTCGGACGGCGTCTTCGACATCGTGCTCGAGGCGTCCAAGGTTCGCCCCGTGCCGTCATGGCTTTCCTTCAACACGGACGAAAAGTCCGCCAAGATCCTTGCCCGCCCGGACCGGCACGAGATGGAGTCGGGCGTCGAGGAACAGCTGATCGTCGAGTTCTATTCAAGGTAGTCGGAGGTAATTGATTCCAGTTGGCTATTGACACACAGATGACCGTGATCCCCCAGGTCCGCAAGCTCGAGACGAGCGCGAACTACGGCAAGTTCGACATCGAGCCTCTCGACCCGGGGTTTGGCACCACACTGGGCAACACGCTGCGCCGCGTGCTGCTTTCGTCTCTCTGGGGCGCGGCCGTGACGTCGATCCAGATCGACGGCGTGGCCCACGAGTTCACCGCAATTCCGCACGTCAAGGAAGACGTGACCGAGGTCATCCTCAACCTGAAGAAGCTTCGCCTGAAGGCCTTCACCGAGGACCCGATCACGCTGCTCCTGGACGTCAAGGGGCCGGCCGATGTTCGCGCGTCGAACATCCAGGCGAGCTCGGACGTCGAGATCGTCAACCCCGACCTGTACATCTGCACGCTGGCCGCCAAGGGCCACCTGCGGATGGAGCTCAACGTCGAGCGGGGCAAGGGCTACGTTCCCGCCGAGCGCAACAAGCGCGAGGGCCAGCCAATCGGCGTGATTCCGATCGACTCCATCTTCTCGCCTGTCGAGAAGGCGAACTTCGTCGTTGAGAAGACACGCGTCGGGCAGTCGACCGACTACGACCGCTTGATCCTGGAGGTCTGGACCGACGGCACGACGTCGCCTGAGGATGCGGTCAGCAAGTCGGCGGAGCTCTTCACGCAGCACCTGAGCCTCTTCGTCCGGTTCAGCGACTCGATCGAGGACTCGAAGCCGGACACCACGAAGAACCCGACCAACCGGCTCAACGACACGCCGATCGAGGAGCTCGACCTCTCGGTGCGTGCGTTTAACTGCCTCAAGGCGAACGAGATCCAGACTGTCGGCCAGCTGCTCCAGAAGCGCGAGGAAGAACTCCTGGCGCTGCGCAACTTCGGCCGCAAGTCGCTCGACGAGATCAAAGAGAAGCTCGTCGAGAAGGGATTCATCAAGCCCGAAGAGATGGGCACGGTCCTGCGCGGCTAAGGGACTGCATTGCGTCATCAGAAGAGCGGCCGACGCTTCAATCGCGACACCGACGCGCGCAAGGCGCTGATGCGCAACCTGTGCACGTCCCTGCTCGAGAGCGGCCGCATCACGACGACCGAAGCACGGGCGAAAGAGCTGCGGCGGTGGGTCGAGCGGTTGATCACGACCGCGAAGGACCAGGACGTCAACGCGCGGCGGCGGGTCAGCGAGGAGGTCTCCAAGCCGGAGGTCGTGGAGAGGTTGTTCTCCAACCTCATGCCTCGGCTGGCGGAGCGGCCGGGCGGCTACACCCGGATCATCCACAAGGGTCCGCGCCTGGGCGACGCCGCGCCGATGGTGATCATCGAACTGGTTGACTGAATGTGAGCTCACCTCCCCACTTGCTGGGGAGGTCGGCCGGGGCCGAAGCCACGGCCGGGTGGGGGATTTGAGTCCCCGGTGCGACAAGACGGTTAAAAAGTGAATATCAAAGTCGTGCTGGAGTACGACGGGACCAACTACGCCGGCTGGCAGCAGCAGGCGAAGGGACGCACCGTCGAGACCGAGCTGAAGCGGGCCCTGCGATCCATCACCGGCAAAGACCTGACGGTCTATGCCGCGGGCCGGACGGACGCAGGGGCTCACGCCGAGGGGCAGGTCGCCAACTTCCACACCGATGGGCGCATCTCGCCGCCCCGATTCATGGCGGCGCTGAACGCGCGTCTTCCGGAAGACGTCGCGGTGCTGTCCGCGGAGCCGGTGCAGGACGAATTCCACGCCCGCTACTCCGCGCGCTGGCGCAGCTACCGATACCGGTATCTCGACCGTCCGGCGCGACCGGCGCTGGAGCGTGGCCGATGCTGGCACGTTCGCGGACCGCTCGACGTGGACGCGATGGGAAGTGCCGCGAAGGCGCTCGTCGGCAAGCACGACTGGACCAGCTTCTGCTCGGCCTCCGAGCCTGCCGGCGCCAGGGTGCGCGAGATTCGCGCGGCGAAAGTCGGGCGGCGCGGCGAGTTCGTCGAGCTGGAGCTGATCGGTGAGGGCTTCCTCCGTGGAATGGTGCGCAGCATCGCCGGAGCCCTGGCCGAGGTCGGCCGCGGAAGGCGGCCGGCGAAGTGGGTGGGAGAGGTCCTCCGGGCGCGTGACCGCCGCCAGGCGCCGCGAACAGCCCCCGCCGGAGGGCTGACTCTGATGGAAGTGATTTACTAAGGAACTCAATTTGAGCAAGCAAAAGACGTGGACGGCGAAAGCCGCAGACTTGAAGAGTGACTGGTACGTGGTCGATGCCACTGACCAGGTACTCGGCCGCCTGGCGTCAGGCGTGGCCGCGATCCTGCGCGGCAAGCACAAGCCGACCTTCACGCCGCACCTGAACAGCGGCGACCACGTCGTGGTCATCAACGCGGCGAAGGTCAAGGTGACGGGCACCAAGATGCAGACCAAGGAGTACACGCGGTACACGGGCTATCCCGGCGGCTTGCGCAAGCGCACGCTGCAGAAAGCGCAGGAGCTCGACCCTACGTTCCCCGTCACCACGGCGGTGCGCGGAATGCTCCAACGGAACACGCTAGGCGCCGATATGCTGAAGCGCCTGCGTGTGTACGCGGGCGCGGACCACGGGCACGCCGCACAGAAACCGAAGACACTCACTTTCGACGCAAAGGGGAACTTGAAGATTGGCTGACACGCTCAACCGCGGGACGGGCCGCCGAAAGAACGCGATCGCACGGGTTCGGATCACGCCCGGCGAAGGCCGCGTGACGGTCAACGAGAAGGATCCGCTGGCCTACCTGGGACGGCGCGTCCTCGAGATGGCCGCGCTGGCGCCTCTCCGCGTGACCGGCACGCAGCGCAAGTTCGACATCACTGTCAAGGTCGTCGGCGGCGGAACCAGCGGACAGGCGGGCGCGATCGCGCACGGCATCGCCCGCGCGCTGACGCGTTACGACCCCGACCTCCGCCCCGCTCTCAAAAAGGCCGGCCTGCTCACCCGCGACGCGCGGATGAAGGAGCGCAAGAAGTACGGACTGAAGCGGGCTCGGAAAGCTCCCCAGTACACGAAGCGCTAGAGACCAGACGGCTCGTCTGGCCGGACTGCCTGAATACGCGGGACCTCGGCGGATTGCGTCATCCGGGAGGCATCACGCGCTACCGAGTCCTGGTCCGCTCGGACGACGTCTCGTTCTTGACGGACGCCGGACGTGAGGCGATGCGTACATACGGTGTAGCGACGGTCATCGACCTGAGAAGCCAGTCCGAGCGTAACGGAACCTTCGAAGCGCGCTTCTCGCGCCGCATGGGCGATGACGCGCACGCGATCGGAGTCACATACCTCCACCACGAGCTGGTCGACGACGCAAACCTGAAGAGACTCGGTGAGGCTTCCAACATGTTCGAGCGCTACCTGGTGATGCTGAACACCCGCCAGCCTGCGTTCCGGGACATCTTCACTTCGATCGCGGAGGCGGAGGGCGGCGTGCTGTTCCACTGCTTCGCGGGCAAGGACCGCACGGGCCTGGTCGCCGCGCTCCTCCTTTCGGTCGCCGGGGTGCCCGAGGACGAGATCGCCGCGGACTTCGGCGCCACCGACGTCCAGCTCGCCGGCCAGTACGAGCAATGGATCGCCGAGGCATCGCCCGATGTGCGCGACCAGATGCGGGACGAGCTTCGCTGCCCGCCGGAGCGAATCCTCGGCGTCATCCGGCACCTCGAGACGGGGTGGGGAGGAGCCGCCGCCTACCTGCAGTCGTGCGGCGTGAGCGCGATCGACATGAAGCGCCTGGCCACAAAACTGGCGTAATTCCCTCTTAACAGCCTGGGTTGCCGCGACACCGGCTTGTCTCGACAATCGGGGGCGTGAAAGAAAAAACTCCTGTCGTAACTCAGCTCTATCGGCTCAACCTCGAACCCCGCGTCATCGACCAGCTCAGCAAGATCGCTGCGCGAACCGGCGAGCCCAAGACTCGACTGGCCAGGCGGCTCTTCACCGAAGCGGTGATGGGCTTCAAGCCCGGCAGAGCGCCGAAAAACGGAGCTCGGTCCTAGGCGCTGCGCGCTTCGCCGGCGCTCGCGGGAGACCGCTCCTGGGACGAGTACATGGCGTCGATCTCGGCCGCGAACTTCTGCGTGATCACGCGCCGCTTCAGCTTGAGGGTGGGCGTGAGCTCGTCGGACTCGGGCGTCCAGTCCGCCGGGAGGATCGTGAAACGCTTGACGCCTTCGACTTGCGACACGTGGCGGTTGGTCTCCTCGACCGCCTTCTCGATCTCCTTATGAACGGCCGGGTCCCGGGCCAGGTCTGCCATCGATGTGAAGGCGATGCCCGCCTTGCGTGCCCAGACCGGCGCGACCTCAGAATCGAGCACGATCAGCGCGCTGACGTAGGCCCGGCGGTCGCCGATCACCGCGGCCTGCCCGATCAACGGGTGCTGCTTGAGCAGCGCCTCGAGGTTGGCGGGCGAGATGTTCTTGCCTCCGGCCGTGATGATGAGCTCCTTCTTGCGGTCGACGATCCGAAGGTACCCGTCGGCGTCGATCTCTCCGACGTCGCCCGTGTGCAGCCACCCGTCCTGGTCGATCGTCTCCGCCGTCTTCTCGGGTTCCTTGTAGTAGCCCTTCATCAGGTTGCCGCCGCGCAGGAGAACCTCCCCGTCGTCGGCGACCTTCATCTCCACGCCGGGGTCTGCGATGCCGACGGTTCCGTTCTTGATCCGGTCGAGAGGGTTGTAGGTCGCCCCAACCGTGCACTCGGTCATGCCCCAGCCTTCCCAGAGCCGAATCCCGAGCGCCTGGAAGAACTCGATCACGTCCGGATTGATCGGCGCGGCGCCGGTGATCGCCCACTCGAGGTCCTGGAGGCCGACCTTGGACCGTATCGCCATCCACACCGGGCGGGCGCGCTCGGCCATCGCGAGGAGCTCGGCCGGCGGCGCCTGCTGCGCCTGCTCGAGGCGGACCAACTTCCGGCCGACCTCGATCGCGCCCAGGATCGCGGTCCGCCGCTGCTCGTCGGGATCGGCCTGGATGCCCGCGGTCAGGGCGGCCTGCAGCTTTTCCCACACCCGGGGCACGCCGATGAGTGACGTCGGCTTCACCTCTGCGGCGTAGGCGAACAGCTGCGTGGAGTCGGGACAGAAGTGGACGATCGAGCGCTGCCGCATCGCACCGTAGTGGCCGACGAACCGCTCGAAGACGTGTGCAAACGGGAGGTATGAGATGTGGCGGTGGCCGGTCCGGTTGAGAAACACCTGGGCCGACTCGGCCATCCAGCAGATGTTGCTGTGCGCCTCCATCACGCCCTTCGGCGGCCCGGTCGTGCCGGACGTGTAGACGAGGGTCGCGAGGTCGTCGGGCTTGACCTTGCGCCACTGCTCGAAAGCCTCGGGGTCGCGCCGGTCCTCGGCCTCCCCGCGCCGGAGGAGGGCGTCCCAGCTCGTCACCCCGTCGTCGAGCGTCACACCTTGGGTGTCAATGACCACCACCGTGCGCAGCTTTGGGAGCTGGTCGCGCACCACCCGGAACTTGGCCAGGAAAGCGGCGTTCTCCACGAACGCGACCACCGCATCGCAGTGGGCGGCGATGTACTGGATCTGCTCGGGCGCGAGCGTGTTGTAAAGGCTGACCGGCGTGCCGCGGGCGTGGAGGACGCCAAGGTCGGCGATCAGGTGCTCCGGTCGGTTGCGCGACATGATCACCGCGAACTGGCCCGGCTGAAAGCCGAGCGCCTTCAGCCCCGCGGTCGCCTTGCGGACCTCGCCGCGATACTCACCCCAGGTGAGGGTCTGCCACGCGCCGTCGGCATCCTTCCATTTGAGCGCGGGATCGTCGGGAATTTCGAGGCACGTCTCTTCGAAATTGGTGAGAACCGTCTTGCCGCGCGCCGCGCCGTCCATCTCTGTCCGCTCGAGCGTGATGTCCCTCGCCACGGTCGGGAATACACTACTCGTTGGTGGTGGGGCGAGCCTGATTTACGTTCGATCGCGCCGGTCGATCGTGACGCTCTGCGTGGTCGGAATGGTCTGCGCGGGGATTTTCGGGGCCCTGGCGATCGTCGCCTTTGGCCTGAGCGGCGAGGCCGGGGCAGGCGTTGCCTTCGCCGCCGGGGCAGGCGGCGGCTTGATGCTCGCCGCCGGGGCCGGGCTCAAGCTGCGCAACTGGCCTCCCGCCAGGCTGGGCTTCTTCCGGGACAGGCTGCTCGTGATCCAGGGGCGCCACGAGATGCGCGCGGTTTGGACGACGATGGAGGCCGTCACGCTTTCCGAGCCGAACTCTTGGCCCCGGGTGAGGCTGACCGACCGTCTGACCATCCAGTTCAAGAACGAGCCGCCTCTGAGCTTCAAGCCGGCCAGCTTCGGCCTGGCACCCGCCGCCTGCCGAGATCTGATCCTCCGGCTGCGGGATGACGCGAAGCTCCGCGCCCGCCTGCCCGAGTTCGATTCCTTGCGCGACCTGGTGATCTCACCGGTCGTCGCCGGAGAGCTTATCGAACCTCGGTTGTAGGATCGCAAGCGATCATGATCGCTCGAGTGGATTCGCTGAAAGGACGCGACTTCATCGACGTAGCCGACCTCGACCCGGCCCAGCTGCGGCGCATCCTGGACCTCGCGCACGCGATCAAGGCTGGCCGGTGGCGCGAGCGCCCGCTCCAGGGGCGGCACATCGCGATGCTTTTCCAGCGGCCCTCCCATCGGACCCGCGTCTCGTTCGAGGTGGGGATCGCGCGCCTCGGCGGCGCGATCACGACGCTAACGGGACAGGACGTGCAGCTCGGCTTCAGAGAATCGGTCGGCGACGCCGCCCGGGTGCTGGACCGTTACGTCGATGGCGTCGTTGCGCGCCTGCGCCTCCACGCCGACCTCCTCCAGCTCGCGCGAGCGTCGGAGAAGCCCGTGATCAACGCGCTGACGGACCACTCCCATCCGTGCCAGGTGCTCGCCGACCTGATGACGATCGAAGAGGTGCGCGGCCCGCTGGCGGACCAGCGCGTGGTCTTCATCGGCGACGGCAACAACATCGCCACCTCCCTGATCGAAGGGTCGGCCCTGGCCGGGTTTGCCCTGACGGTGATCAGCCCGCCGGGATACCAGCCGGATCGGGGGGTCCTGGAACGGGCGCGTAGCATCAATTCGGGAGCACACCAGGTCACCCTCAGCGACGATATCGCCGACCTGAACAACGCAACAGTGATCTACACCGACGTCTGGGCATCCATGGGGCAGGAAGACGAGCGCGCGACGCGCCAGAAGGCGTTCGCGTCGTACCAGGTCAACCAGCGGGTCATGGACCTTGCGCCGGCCGCGGTCTTCATGCACTGTCTGCCGGCGCACCGCGGCGAAGAGGTGACGGACGAGGTGATCGACGGCGAGCGATCGGTGGTCTTCCGGCAGGCTGAGAACCGCCTCTTCGCGCAGATGGCGCTGATGTCGGAGCTGTTCGGCTGATGGACGTCATCCGGTCGTTCGGCCTGCAGCTGCTGGAGGTGATCCGCCACCAGGGGCCGCTGGAGATCGTCGACGTTGCGGTGGTCGCCTTCGTCCTTTACCAGCTGCTTCGCCTGCTCCGGGGCACCCAGGGGACGCAGATCGTTGTCGGTCTCATCCTCCTGGCCGTCGTCGGCGTCGTGTCGACGAACTTCAACCTCGTCCTGCTGTCGTGGCTGTTCAAGAACGCGACGCTCTACATCGTGATCGCGATCATCCTGATGTTCCAGCCGGAGCTCAGGCGCGCGCTCGACCAGCTGGGACGCCTCGGCCACATCGGCCGGCCGCTGTCCCGGTTCAACCCGCGCCAGTACAACCAGGCGATCTCGGAGGCCATCCGCGCCGCCGAGCGGCTGAGCACAAAGCGGACCGGCGCGCTGATCGCATTCGAGCGCGACGTCGGACTCGAGGACTACGCGGCGACCGGCGTGCGGATCAACGGTGAGATCTCGGCCGAGATGCTGCAGTCGATCTTTTACCCCAACTCGCCCCTCCACGACGGCGCGGTCATCGTGCGCGGCGACCGGATCATCGCCGCCGGGTGCCTGCTCCCGCTCCCCGAGGACGGCAGTGTGCGTGAGCGGCTAGGCACGCGCCACCGTGCCGCGCTGGGTCTGTCGCTGGCGTCGGACGCGCTCGTCCTCGTAGTCTCGGAAGAGACGGGAAACATCTCGGTGATCGAAGAGGGAAAGATCAGCCGCAATCTCGATGCGGACAGCCTGCGCCGGAGAGTCGCGCCGAAGATTCAGTCGCCCAACGGCAACGGGCTTTCGCGTTTCAGGATCCGCCGATGAGCTGGAGAATCATCACCGACGACTGGCGCCTGAAGCTGCTCGCGCTGGGGCTGGCGGTGCTCATGCTCGGAGCGGTGGCGTTCTCCCAGAACCCGCCGACGCTCAAGACCCTGAGCAAGGGCTTGAGCTACAACACCGGGACGAATCCGATCGTCCTGATCAATCCGCCGAGCAAGGCGACGGTGACGGTGACCGGCCTGTCCAGCCTGATCGCCATCGTCAATGCCGACAACCTCAGTGCCACGGTCGATGCGTCGCACGCCAAGCCTGGCTTGGGGGTCAGGCTGGATGTCACGGTGACGCCGACGCTGCCCGGCATCACCGTTCAGCAGCCACCGCCGATCGTGGTCGACATCGACACCCTCACGACCAAGGAGATTCCCGTGGAGGTGCGGGCGAACGCCGCGCCCGGTTGGAGCATCACAAACACCGTCGCAATGTGCCCTGGGTCGTCGAAACCCAACCCGTGCGCCGTTCACTTCACGGGCCCGGCGAGCTGGATGACCAACCTTCACGCGTACGTCGCCTATCCCAACACGGTCTCCGCAAACTCGGGCAACTCGCCCAACCAGCCCGTGCTCCTGCAAAACAACAACGGGTACCTGGACATGACGTTGTGCCGCACGACGCCATGCACGGACCTTGATGTGAGCTCGGTTTCGATCCACGTCGACGCAGTAGCCGGATCGACGAGCAGCACGGTGGCGCTGCTCGACCTGCCGCCAACCCACGGACCCGCCAACGGCTACCGGGTGACCGCGATCACGATCACGCCGAACACCGTGATCATCAGCGGCGACCCGGTGGCCCTGGGCAAGGTCCGCAACATCGTTCTCCCCGCGGTCGACCTGAGCGGCCGCACCTCGGACGCCACCTTCCCGGTGTCGATCCCCTACCCGGACGGAATCTCGAGCTCGGTCGCCACGGCCTCGATCAAGTACTCGATCTCGCCGAACCCCAGCGTGTCTCCAAGCCCCGGGCCCTAGGAGTAACCTGACCGCCTCCGCAGACGTTTCAACGCCGTTGGCACAAGGGAAAGGCACGTCCTGGGAGTTCTAGTAGAGGTAAATATATGTGCGGAATCATCGGCTACCTCGGCGACCGCGAGGCCACGCCGATCCTCATGGAGAGCCTGAAGCGCCTCGAATACCGGGGCTATGACTCGGCGGGCGTGGCGGTGCTCGAGCTGCCGAAAGCCGGCCAGGCGACCCGCACCAGCGTCACCAAGTCGGAGGCCAAGGTCGACACGCTGATCGAGAAGCTCGAGGCCAACATGCCCTCGGGCAAGCTCGGGATCGGCCACACCCGCTGGGCCACCCATGGCAAGCCGACCTACATCAACGCCCACCCGCACACGGACTGCAACGGCAAGATCTTCGTCGTCCACAACGGGATCATCGAGAACTTCGCTGAGCTGAAGGCGGAGCTCGAGGCTGCCGGCCACGAGTTTCCGTCTGACACCGACACCGAGGTCGTGCCGCACCTCATCGAGCACTACTACAAAGGCGACTTCCTCGCCGCCGTGCGCCAGGCGCTGAAGCGCATCCACGGTGCATACGCGCTCGCGATGTTCTCGAGCGACGACCCCGAACTGCTCGTCGGTGCTCGACTCAACGCGCCCCTCGTGGTCGGTCTCGGCGACAACGAGTACTACGTCGCCTCCGACATCACCGCGATCATTCCGTACACCAAGCGCGTGCTCGTGCTCGGTGAGGGTGAGGTCGCGGCTGTCACGCCGCTCGGACCAGAGGTCTCCACCCTCGATGGCGTGACGGTGAAGTCGAAGATCATCCATGTCGACTGGGACGTGGCTCAGGCCCAGAAGGGCGGATACCCGCACTTCATGCTCAAGGAGATCCACGAGTCGGACGACGCGGTCGCCAACGCGATGCGCGGCCGCCTTTCCGACGACGGCACGGTGTCGTTTCGCGAGTTCGACGTCCCCGACGAGCAGCTTCGAGACATCAACAACGTGCTGCTCCTCGGCATGGGCACGTCCCTGCACGCGGCGATGATCGGCGAGTACGTCATCGAGGACTGGGTCGGCATTCCCGCCCGCGCCGAAGACGCGTCCGAGTTCCGGTACCGGCGCCCAACCGTTGGCGAGAACACCCTCGACGTCGTCATCACGCAGTCGGGCGAGACCGCGGACACCCTGGTCGCTCTGCACCAGGCCAGGGAGCGGGGCGCGCTCAGCGTCGCGGTGACCAACGTCATCGCAAGCTCGGCTGCGCGCGACTCCGAGGGAGCGATCTACCTTCACTCCGGGCCGGAGATCGGGGTCGCCTCGACGAAGACGCTGCTCGCCCACGTGGTCAGCCTCTACCTGCTGGCGCTGCGCCTCGGGACGGTCAGCGGAAGGGTTTCTCTCGAGCGGCGGCAGGAGCTGGTCGAGGCGTTGCGCAAGCTACCCGAGCAGGTGCGCGGCATTCTGGCGAGGGACAAGGAGATCCAGGCGCTCGCGGACAAGTACAGCAAGTACCGCAACTTCATGTACGCCGGACGGGGCCTCGGTTACCCCGTCGCGCTCGAGGGGGCGCTGAAGCTGAAAGAAATCTCCTACGTGCACGCCGAAGGCACATCGGGCGGACTGCTGAAGCACGGGCCCATCGCCCTGCTCGACAACCAGTTCCCGGTGGTCGCCGTCTGCACGGCGAGCGCGACGAAAGACAAGATGGTCAGCAACGTCCACGAGATCGTCGCGCGCAACGCGCCGGTCCTGGCCCTGGTGACCGAAGGCGACACCTCACTGGACGGCGTGGCCACGGACGTCTTCGTCATGCCGGTGGTCGAAGAAGCCGCATCGGTGATCCTCAACACGGTCATGCTCCAGCTCTTCGCGTACTACGTGGCGGTGAAGCTGGGCCAGGACGTCGACCAACCCCGCAACCTCGCCAAGTCGGTCACCGTCGAATAGGGATTGGAAAAGTCTCCTCCCCACCAGTGGGGGAGGTCGGCCCAGGCCGAAGGCCTCGGCCGGGTGGGGAGGTGAAGTCCCCCAAAATGGTCGTGTGCAACGCATCGGAGTCGACGCCGTCTCGGTGGACCGGATCGCCCTAGCCGTAAGGCGCTCCGGCCAGGGCTTCCTCGACAAGGTCTACACCCCCGCCGAGCAGGCCTACTGCGCGGGCAACGACGAGCGGTGGGCGGGCCGCTGGGCGGCCAAGGAAGCGATCATCAAATGCTTCGACGGCACGGGAATCTGCTTTCCCCGGCGCCACATCGAGGTGCTTCCCGGGCCCAACGGTGCGCCACGAACTCGACTTCTAGGCAACGACCGCGGGGCCCAGGTCGAGGTCAGCATCACGCACCACAGCCGCCTGGCGGTGGCGACGGCCCACCTCGAGATCTCGGATACGGGCACCCTGCTGCCCGCCCCCGCCGGCGTCATGGTTCCCTCTCGCCCGAAAGATGCGCACAAGGGGACCTTCGGGACTGCGGTGGTGCTCGCCGGCAGCCTCGGCCTGACGGGCGCCGCGTATCTGTCGTCGACCGCGGCGGCGCGGGCTGGGGCCGGCCTGGTGCGGCTGCTGGTGGCAAGCACGATCTATCCGATCCTCGCCGTGAAGTGCACAGAAGTCATGGCGACCCCGGTGGCGGAGGACGCGCCCGGCGCGGTGGGACAGGCCGCGCACGACTCGATCCGCCAGTATCTCGCGTCCGCCGACGTCGGGATCATCGGCCCCGGCCTCGGACGTGACAGCTCGACCTGGCGCCTCATCGTGGAGCTGGCGCAACACGCCGAGTCGCCACTGGTGATCGATGCCGACGGCCTCAACGCGCTGGCCGCGTCGCCAGACGGCAAGGGCAGGCTGGGCCCTTCCCGAGTCCTGACGCCGCATCCGGGCGAGCTGGGGCGGTTGACCGGCAAGACCGCAGCGGCGATCAACGCCGACCGGACGGCCGCCGCTCGAGAGGCGGCACGCGACTGGGGTGCGATCGTCGTCCTGAAGGGCGCGCACACGGTGGTCGCGCACCCCGACGGCCGAACCAGCGAGGATCCACACGAGGTGCCCGCGCTCGCGAGCGGGGGAACCGGCGACGTCCTGTCGGGGATCATCGGCGGGCTGATTGCGCAGCGCGCGGATCCGTACACGGCCGCGGTGACGGGCGTGTACATCCACGCGGCCGCGGGGCGATGGATCTCGCAGCGACTTGGCGATTCCGGCTTGCTGGCGAGCGATCTCCTGCAGGAGATTCCCGTTGTCATGAATCAGCTTCGCCAGGCCGGCCTCTGAACGCGACGTCGCTGCGTTGGGCGGACGTCGACCTTGGCGCCATCAGCGCCAACTGCGCCCACACCCTGCGGCACCTCCCTCGGGGCACAGGGTTGTTCGCCGTCGTCAAGGCGAACGGGTACGGCCACGGAGCGGTGCCGGTCGCGCACGCCGCCCTGGAAGGCGGGGCGACGGGACTGGCGGTGGCGACGCTCGAGGAGGCGATGCAGATCCGAGGGCTAATTGACCCTGAGCACATCCTGGTGATGGGGGGCCTGCTGCCGTCGCAGGCGGGCGCCGCGGCCGCGTCGCGGTGCAGCATCTCCGTTTCGAGCCGCGAGCTGGCGGACGCGCTTGGCGCCTCCGATGCGCCGGTCCCGGTGCATCTGAAGATCGACACGGGAATGGGTCGCTTCGGGTGCGCGCCGGACGACGCGCCCGCCCTGGCGCAGCGGATCGACGAATCGAGGGGCACACGGCTGGCGGGCACGTGGACCCACTTCGCGTCGTCGGAGTCGGACGACGCGATGACGCGGCGCCAGTTCGAGCTGTTCCTGGACACGATCTCGAGGTTCGAGGTGGGACCTGGCATGAGGCACGCGTGCAACTCTGCTGGCGCCCTGCGCCACCCGGACTTCGCGCTGGACGCCGTCCGCTGTGGCATCGCGATCTATGGCTGCGAGTGGCCCGGGACGCAGCCCGCGCTGACGCTGCGGGCGATGGTCTCGCACGTGAAGACGGTCGAGAAGGGAGCGACGGTCGGCTATGGGTCGCTGTGGAGCGCTGCCGCCTCTGCTCGGGTCGCCACGGTCGCGATCGGCTACGCCGACGGAGTCCACCGCGCGCGCGCCAATCGGGGGCACGTGCTGGTGCGCGGACGGCGCGTTCCGTTGATCGGGATGGTGAGCATGGACGCCATCACGCTCGATGTGAGCGAGGTTCCAGACATCCAGATGGGGGACGTGGCGACGCTGATCGGGCGAGATGGCGACCAGGTGATCACCGCCGAAGAGGTGGCCGAATGGTCCCGAACGATCAGCTACGAGGTGCTGACATCAATCGGGCCTCGTGTGGAGCGCAGGTACTCGGAATAGAGCTCTCCCAGCCTCTCCTGCGCCCCGCAGTGGCGGCACACGGTGTGAGGCTTCTTGGTCCATCGCCCGCACCCCCGCGAGCACGGCTGCAGCTGGTGGTGGCAGGCGAAACACAGGACGAGGAGGTTGGCGGGCGAGTCGTCACCGCCACGTAAGACGGCAATGCGATGGTGGACCTGAAGCTGCCGTTCGGAGCCGGAGACCCCACAGATCTCGCAGCATCCGCCACGGGCCTCGATCAGCCTGTGCCGGCGCCTGGGTGTGAGCCTGGGCGCACCGGTGCGGCGGTTGTTCGCCTCGATGAGCCGCTGGCGCAGCGTCGGCTCGGACAGGAGGGGAGCAAAGCTGCCCGTCTCCGCCTCCGAGCAGCGCGAGCACAGCACGCGCAAGTTGGTTGCGGCGGCACCACTGTCCGGGTCGACCAGAAATAGATAGAGGTTCCACGGCCATTCCAGGCCGCACCGTTCGCACGCCCCGCCGCACCGGCGAAGCACGACCGCGCGGGCGCCCCCACCGACCTTCAGGTGATCCGAACGCACGTTCGCCCCGACGACAGTTTACCTCCACCAAGGGACATCGACAACGCCTATGCATTGCATCGAAACAATTGATTGGCTCTATCGAGCCGACTGAGCGTTAATGGTCACAGGATGGGTAACACGCAAGCGGTCCTCTACGGCTCCGGCGACTCGCACGAATCGAACGCGATGGCCGAGCTTCTTAACGATCTGGGCGTCGAGTTCGAGTTTCGCGAGGTGAACCGGGACCCCATCGCAGCGCGGGAATGGGAGCAGCTGGACGGCGGCGGCCTGCCGATTCTCCGCTTCGGCCAGAACTCTTTCGTGCGCGGCTTCGACCGGATCAAGATCCAGCAGCTGTTCGGCTGGGTCGGCTGCTAGCGCGTCAGGGTAGGTTCAGCCCCGGCAAGAACCTGGGTACCTGTCGAGCCATCGTTGCTTGCTCGAAGGCGTAGGCGAAGCCCAACAGCCTGCCCTCGGTTCCGGCGCCGGCAAACATGCTGAGCCCGAGCGGTAGGCCGAACGCCGACCCCGACGGCACCGAGATGATCGGGTACCCAGCCACGGCCGCCATCTGGCTGCTGCCCCCGAGGTGCTTCTCCCCGTCGACCACATCGAGGGCAGACGCCGGCGCGCCACTCGGCGCCACGAGCGCGGCCAGACGATGCTTGCGCATCACGCGGTCGATGCCCTCGGGCCCTGCCATGTGGCGGGCCTTGTGCCGCGCCTCGACGTAGGCCATGGTCGTCAGCCCGCGCGTTGCCTGCGCTTCGACGAAGAGTTCCTGGCGGAAGTAGGGCATCTCGTCCGACGCGTGGGCCTCGTTCCACCTGATCACGTCGGCCAGGGTCTTGACCGCGAGGCCCTTCCTGCCGCGCAGGTACTCGTTGAGGCCCGCCTTCAGCTCGTAGAGCAGCACCGTCTTCTCGAGCTCGCCGGCGCGAAGCTCCTTGGCGTTCGGCATCTCCACCTCGACCAGCACCGCTCCGCATTCCTTGAGCGCAGCCAGCGAACGCTCGTAACACCGGTCGGTGTGGTCGGAGTATCCCGTGTAGGGTTCGCGCAGCACGCCGAGACGTTTGCCCTTGAGGGCGCCCTTCTTGAGCCGGCCCCGGTAGCCGGCGGCGCGGCCCGCGATGACGCCGAGCACCGCGGCCGCGTCTTCGACGCTCCTGGTCATCGGGCCGGCGGCGTCCTGGCTCCTCGAAATGGGGATGATCCCGGCCTGGCTCACGACTCCAGCCCCTGGTTTGATTCCGACCACGCCGTTTGCGTTGGCGGGGCTGATGATCGAACCATCGGTCTCAGTGCCGATCGCGAAGGCGGCGAAACCAGCCGCTACGCCCGCCCCCGAGCCCGAACTCGATCCGCTCGGCGTCCGATCGAGCACGTGCGGATTCCTGGTCTGGCGGCCTCGGCCGCTCCATCCCGAGCTCGAGCGGCTGGATCGGATGTTGGCCCACTCGCTCAGATTTGCCTTGCCGATCAGCACCGCGCCGGCTCGACGGAGCCGCGCCACCAGGGGCGCGTCACCAGTGGCCGGAGCGCCCGTCATCGCGAGCGACCCGGCGGTCGTGAGCATCCGGTCGCCGGTGTCGATGTTGTCCTTGACGAGCACCGGCATGCCGTGCAGCGGGCCGCGGACCTTGCCGCCGCGTGCCTCGCGGTCGCGGCGACGCGCGATGTCGATGGCGTCCGGGTTGACCTCGATTACGCTTCGCGTCAGCTCGCGGTCCAGGGCTTCGATCCGGTCGAGGCTCATCTGGACCAGCAACTCAGAGGTCAGGTCACCGCGGCGGAGCAGACCGGACAGGTCGGCCGCCGACAGCTCGGCCAGCTCAGGATGTGGGCCCACGACGGGAGTGTAGAAACCTCTCAGTAGTGGATGTCGACGCGCGTCCCTTCGACCGCCCACTCATAGAGGCTCGCCATCGCCGAGTACGGCACGTGCACGCAGCCGTGGCTCGCGTACGGCCCGTCCTCCGAGCCCGGGCCGTAGGCGCCGTCCGGCTCGTCCGGGTCGGTGTGAATGAAGTAGCCGTCGTCGAGGAACTCGATGGCGTAGGCGACCGGCATCGGCGGGTAGTAGTTCGGATCTCCCTCTGGCCAGGGGCTGTAGAAGTACACGTCCCGCTGCCGGAGGAAGATGGTGTAGGTCCCCGTCGGGGTCCGCAGGTCTGGCCTGCCCGATGTGATTGGGGTGGTGACGAAGGTTTGGCCGCATTCGCTTGCGACCAGGCGCTGGGAGAGCAGGTCGATGTCGACAAGCCTCGTGCAGGGGAGCGCATCTGCCGCTGCAGCGGCTCTGGCCGGCGGTCCGGGCTCTGGTTCTCTGGCCGCGGCGGGCGTCGCAAGGGCCGACGCAATGAGGGCGGCCACGAGCGCCGTGAGACCGATGGCGGTGAACCTCCGCCGGAACGCTTGCCCCAACATCTTGCCCAGCCCGTACCCCTCTTCCAGTGAACCGCTCCCGCGGTGCGGAATACCCGCCCGGCCCGGCCATTTCCAGAGATCAGGAAGGCAGGTGATCCTAAACTGGCTTTACTTATGGCGGAACCCGCCGCCCAAACCGCCTTCGCGGAAGAGGCTTTGACTCACCTCGACACTCTCTACAGGGGCGCGCTCCGGCTCACCCATGACCCCGATCAGGCCCAGGACCTCGTCCAGGAGGCCTATCTGCGGGCGCTGCGGTATCAACACAGCTACCAGGCGGGAACCAACATGAAGGCGTGGTTGTTCGCCATCATGCGCAACCTCTTCTGGGATCGCTTCAAGGGTTCCCGGAAAGAGGACGTGAGCCTGGACGACACGGGTGACTTCGTGCTTTACGAGAAGCTTCGCGACGAGGGGGCCAGGCCCGAGTCGGACGTGCTCGACAAGATCGCGGCCTCGGAGGTCGTGGCCGCCGTCGACAAGCTCCCCCCGCTCCACCGCGAGGTGGTTCTGCTGGTCGACGTCGAAGGCTTCTCGTACAAGGACGCGGCCGACACGCTCGGTGTCCCTATAGGGACCGTGATGTCCCGCCTCCACCGGGCCCGCCAGCAGTTACAAAAATCCCTCTATGACTACGCCGTCGAATCGGGTATCGTCCACGCCGGCGGCCAACAGCAGGTGTCACAGCAATGAGATGCGAAGAGTGTGCCGACAAGCTCGACCGGTTCGTCGACCGTGAGCTGACCAATACCGAGGCGCTCGAGGTCCAGCTTCACCTCGAAGGTTGTCCTGACTGCATGGACCACTATGAGTTCCAGGAGGAGCTCAAGCGGGTCGTGAAGCACTCGTGCGAGTGCGACACCGCCCCGGCCGCGTTCCGAGAAAAGCTGCGCGAGATACTCGGCTAGCCGCTGCCCGGCTCTACGTTGTCACGCCGGACGCGCCGGCTGAGCGGGTCCTCGAGGTCGCATCCGCCGCCCTTCGCGGCGGAGCCGACATGATCCAGCTCCGGCACAAGACCCTTCCGCGGGGCGAGCTGCTGGCCCTGGCGCGCAGGATGCGAGGGCTCATCCGCGAGGCGCTCTTCATCGTCAACGACCACGTCGACATCGCGCTCCTGAGCGAGGCGGACGGCGTCCATCTCGGGCCGGACGATCTCTCGGTCACGGCCGCGCGGCAGATCGCCGGCGAGCGCCTGCTGATCGGCGCTTCCGCGTCGACGCTGCAGCGGGCCGAGGAGGCGGTCGGCGCCGGGGCCGACTACCTCGGCTCGGGGCCGGCTTTCGCGACTCCGATCAAGGCCGGCAAGCAGGTCCTCGGCCCGGAAGGCATCGCCGCGATCGCAAGAGGCGTGCGCGTCCCGGTGTTCGGGATCGGCGGGATCGACGAATCCAACGTCAGACAGCTCATCCACGCCGGCGTGCAGCGCGTCTGCGTGATCCGCGCGGTCGGCGACGCCGCCGACCCCGAGCAAGCCACGCGCCGCCTGCATGCGATGCTGACCGTGGCATGAACGTGCAGGGAGTCGGCGAGCTTGGCCTGCTGGAACGAATCAAGCCGTACCTGTCGGCGGCCGCCGGCGCCGACGACGCAGCCGTCATCGGTGACGCGACGGGCTTTGTCGTTGCCAGCACCGACATGTTCGTCGAGGGCATTCACTTCGACCTCACGTGGATGAGCGCCGAAGACGTCGGCTGGCGCTCGCTCGCCCTCGCCCTCGGCGACCTGGCCGCCAAGGGCGCCGACCCCTTGTGGGCCCTTGCGTCCGTGGCGCTCCCGAAGCACTGGCCCGTCGAGCATCTCGACGGGATCTACCGCGGGATGGCCGAGCTCGCCAGGCGCCTCCAGCTCTCGATCGAGGGTGGAGACCTCAGCGCGATCGACGGCGCCGCCGTACTCTCGCTGACCGTGGCGGGCCGCACCAACGAGCTTCCGCTGGCCCGCGCCCAGGCTCAACCAGGATGGTCGGTCGCGGTCACCGGTCCGCTGGGGCAGGCCGCCGTCGCGCTGCGCGAGCGGCGGCCGGTACGCCTCGTGCCGCGAATCGAGGAAGGGCGCCGCCTCAACCTGCTCGGGCTTTGCTGCGGCGACATCTCGGATGGGTTGGTGAGGGAGATGGAGAAGTTCCGCGCCATGGCCGGTGTCGGCTGCACGCTTTGGGGTGAGGACGTCCCTCGCTCCGCAGGTTCCTCGATGGAGGACGCGCTGACGAGCGGGGAGGAGGCGGAGCTGGTCTGCGTCGGTCCGGACGCCGCCTTGAAGGCGGCAGGTCTGCAGTCGATCGGCAAGCTGACCGAAGACCCGACGATCAGGGTGATCGATGCCCGCGGCGCGGAGATGAAGCTCCGCAGCACCGGCTACGACCACTTTGCCTGACGAGGTCTCGAACTCTCCAGCCGAAACCGAGCGGGCGGGCATGCTGCTCGGCGAGCGGCTATTGAGGGGAGACGTGGTCCTGTTGCTGGGCGAGCTCGGCGCCGGCAAGACGACGTTTGTGCGCGGAGTGGCGCAGGGCACCGGCTCGAGGGCCGACGTCGCCAGCCCGACCTTCCAGCTGGTCCGCGTCTATCCAGGACGAGTCCAGCTGGCGCATGTCGACCTTTACCGGGTGGAGAACAGCGGCGAGCTGCGCGACCTGGGCCTGGAGGAGCTGGCCGAGCGCGGCGCGGTCGTCGTCGAGTGGGGAGACCGTCTCGAGGTCGAGGATGCCGCCGTGATCGAGATCGAGCACCTCGGCGGCGACCGCCGCCTGATCAGGACGAAGCGTGATCTTAGTCATTGATACGTCGTCGCCTGTGCAGTCGGTCGTGGGCACGATCGACGGCGCCGACGTGCGGCAGTTCACCTCTCCTCGCCTGGACCGCGAGTTGCTCCAGGACCTGGTGCGGTCAGGTCCGGTGACGAAGGTCGCCGTCGCCACCGGGCCGGGCTCCTTCACCGGGCTGCGCGTGGGAGTGTCCTTCGGCCTCGGCCTGGCGATCGGCTTGCGAATTCCGATCGTTCCGCTGCCGACCCTCGACCTCCAGGCTGCCCGGAGCAGCGACCCGGTCACCGCCGTCGTGGAGGCGGGGCGGGGTCGCTACTACTTCCGCGTCCCCGGTGGGGCCGCGCGCTTGGGCGCGCCCGCCGACATCCCTGCGTCGCATGACCTGGTCGGGAGCGTCGCCGACCCCGCGGCCCTGCTGGCGGCCGGTCATCACCTCAAGCCGGAGAGCGAGCTGCGGCCCCTGGTGGAGGCGGCCGGGATCCTCCTCGAAACGGCCCGCGAAGTGCCGTATCGTAGTCTGGAGATCGAATACATGCAGTCGTTTTCACCTTCCCGCTGATGGTCCAGATCCGGCAGCAGCTCGCCCTCGAGCTGATGCGCGAGGCTGACGTCAACACGGTCCAGGAGATCGAACGCGAGATTTTCGCCACGCCGTGGCCGCGCAACGCCTACTACCGGGAGCTGGCGTCGCGCGCGAGCGCCCACTACGTCGTGCTCCGCCAGGAGGGAGTGGTCGAGAGGCCGGCCGGCTTCCGGATCGCCGACTTCGACCCGTCGATCATCGGGTACGGGGGCATGTGGCGGATGTACGACGAGGCGCACGTCACGACGATCGGTGTGCGTCGCGACATGCAGCACCGCGGCTACGGGAGGATCCTCTTCGCCGGGCTCGTGCAGGCGGCCTACGACATGGGGGCGAAGTGGGTGACCCTCGAGGTCCGGACGACCAACGACAACGCGATGAAGATGTACGAGGCATTCGGCTTCAAGGTCATCGGCCGGCGCAAGGGCTACTACACGGACAACGGTGAGGACGCGATCGTGATGTGGTCCGACTCGATCCACTCACCGCGCTTTCGCAAGGCGTTCGAGGCGAACCTCGAACGGATCGACGCCGAGGTCAAGGGCCTCCGCCGAGACCTCCTGACAAAGGATTAGCAAGTCTCTTCCCCGCTAGCGGGGAAGTCCCTCGCCCGTGGCGAGGGGATGGGGAGGCGGCATTGCCACTGACGCTTGGGATCGAGACGTCGTGCGACGAGACTTCCGTCGCGGTCGTGGAGGATGGACGCCGCATCCTGAGCAACGTCATTCATTCGCAGGTCGACGTCCACAAGGACTTCGGCGGCGTGGTGCCCGAGCTGGCGGCGCGCGATCACCTCGAGCGCCTACCCGCCCTCCTCGACCTGGCCCTGGAGAAGGCTTCGATCAAACCCTCCGACGTGACGCAGCTTGCCGCCACGCGCGGGCCTGGGCTCGTGGGCTGCCTGCTCGTCGGTGTGGGCCTCAGCGAGGGGCTGGCGGTGGCGTGGGACAGGCCGTTGACCGGCGTCAACCACTTGTGGGGACACATCTACGCCGCGCTGCTGACCCGCCCGGACCTCGAGCCGCCGCTGCTCGGCCTGGTCGTCAGCGGCGCCCACTCGGACCTGGTCCGGATGTCGGGGCACGGCCGCTTCGAGGTCATCGGGCGGACTCGAGACGACGCCGCCGGTGAGGCGTTCGACAAGGCGGCGCGGATGCTCGGGCTGGGTTTCCCGGGCGGCCCCGCGCTCGACCGGCTGGCGAGGCAAGGTGACCCGAGGCGCCAGCCGTTGCCGAGGCCTTCGCTGCCCGGCCTCGAGTACAGCTTCAGCGGTCTGAAGACCGCCTTGCTGTACCGGCTGCGGGACCTCGGCGAGGCCGTGACCGACCAGGACCGCGCCGACCTCGCCGCCTCCTTCGAGCAGTCGGTGGTCGAGTCCCTGCTGGAGAAGCTGGATTCAGCGATGGACCGGCAGCCGGTGTCCGAGGTGGTGGTCGCCGGAGGAGTGGCCGCCAATACCCTCCTCCGCCGCAGGGCGGCCGAGGTCGTGGGCGATCGGGCCCGGCTGACCATCCCGCCGCTCGAGCTGTGCACCGATAACGCGGCCATGATCGCCGCCGCCGGCTTCTTCACCTCCCCGCTCGCCGGGGAAGTCGGCGGAAGGCGGGGTGGCGGATCGCAAACGACCGAGGTCGACCCTTCGTTAGGCTGGAACTGATGGGTGTGAAGGGCTGGACGATCGTGTTCAAGGGGGACCGGCTCCAGGCCGAGATCGTCGCCGCCGCACTCCAGGCGGAGGGCCTGCGCGCGGAGGTGTTCGGCGACAACGCCTACGGCGTCGGGATCAACCTGACGGAGGCTCGCCTGATGGTCCCCGAGGACCAGGCGGAGCGGGCCCGGAACCTGATCCGGGACGCCGAGTCGACCCCGCCCAGCGAGGACGAAGAACCCGAGCCGGAGGACGTTTAGCAACCACGACCCGATAGGTACTACTATTTAGCAGTCGACCTGCCAGAGTGCTAAGCGCTCGCGGCCGGCGAGTGCTAATCAAACCGATCAGCTGAGGAGGGCTGCACATGAACCTGAGACCGTTGGGCGACCGCGTAGTGGTCAAGCCCGTCGAGAAAGAAGAGAAGACCAAGAGCGGGATCGTGCTTCCGGACACCGCCAAGGAGAAGCCCCAAGAGGGCATCGTCGAGGCCGTGGGGACCGGAAGGATCCTGGACAACGGCACCAAGGTGCCGATGGAGCTCAAGGTCGGCGACAAGGTGCTCTACGCGAAGTACGCCGGCAACGAGTTCAAGCTCGATGAGATCGAGTACCTG
>DATIOJ010000009.1:0-8168 GCA_035473355.1 Candidatus Limnocylindrales bacterium | reverse complement strand
ACATCGAGCGACATCCAGCTCAGCGGCACCCTGATCGCCCTCAATGTGGTGCTGTCAGCTCCGCGCGAGATGGCGGAGTTCGCCGTGCGAGCGAAGCAGCTTTCGCGCACCTACGTGATCTTCACCTCGACGACCACCGTCCTGACCACCGCCCTGACCGCCGGCCTGGCGATCTTCTACCACGCCGGCGCCGTGGCGGTGTTCGCCAGCGCGGTCATCGCAAACGCCGTCATGAGCGTGGTCGGGCTGTGGCTCGTCCGGGAGAACCTCAGGCTGGATGGCTTCTCGCGGCCTGAGCTGCGCCGGGCGTTGCGATTCGGCATTCCCGGCGTGCCGGCGGTGCTGGCCGACTGGATCATGCAGTTCTCCGACCGCCTGTTCATCACGCGGTTCGCGAGCCTCGCCCAGGCGGGCGTCTACAGCCTGGGTTACCGCATCGGGCTCATCGAGCAGCAGGTCCTGGGCACCGCCACGTCGGCGGCATGGGATCCGTTCGTGTTGAGCGAGTACCGCAACCCGGACGGAACGAAAACGATCGGCCGGGTCGCGACGTACTTCGCCATCATCGGGATGGCGCTCGTGGTCTTCATCTCCTCCTCCGCGCCCGTCCTCCTGTCCGTCATCCACGCCCGCCAGGAGTATTTCGCGGCTACGTCGGTCGTGTTCCTGATCGCGTTCGCCAACTTCTTCGCCACCCTGCAGCACATGCTCAGCGCGCCCACCGCGATCCGGCTGCGTCCTGAGCTCGGCACGATGTATCGCGGAATCGGGGCGGCGGTGAACATCGTTCTGAACTTCGCGCTGATCCCAACATTCGGCATGCTCGGCGCGGCGTGGTCCACGGTGGCGACATACGTGATCACGGCGTTGATCACCCTGGTGGTGTCACGTAGGGTGATGAAGATCGACTACGAGTACCGCAAGCTGCTGCTGATCG
This sequence comes from Candidatus Limnocylindrales bacterium, assembly GCA_035473355.1. Lineage (GTDB taxonomy): Bacteria > Chloroflexota > Dormibacteria > Dormibacterales > Dormibacteraceae > 40CM-4-65-16. The sequence continues at coordinate 7,231 of DATIOJ010000009.1, read as the reverse complement.
TGGTCGGGGGAGTCGTCGTCCAGATCGTCATCAGCCTTGCCCAGGGTTCGAGCGTGCGGGCGCTCATCGTCACGAGCCCGATCTGGTCGCTTGCGCTGCTCGCCGCGTGGCTGGTCGCCACGAATGCCTTCTCGATGGGCGAAGCGCGATCGCTCGCACGCCGGCTGCGTCAGGTGGTCGCCACGTGAAGGCGCCCCTGCTCAGCGTGGTCGCAACGTCGCGCAACGACGACCACGGCGGCAACCTCGGTGCGCGCACGCAGCTGTTCATCGATGGGTTGGCCGAGCAGGCAGAGCGATTTGCTTTTCCGATCGAGCTCCTGCTCGTCGAGTGGAACCCGCCCGCTGATCGACCTCCGCTCCGCGAGGCGCTGCGTTGGAAGGATTCAGAGCACTTCCAGCCCGAGGTGATCACCGTCCCGCACAAGGTCCACGCGACACTGTCCAACTCGGAGCGCCTGCCGCTCTACCAGATGATCGCCAAGAACGTCGGCATTCGCCGGGCGCGCGGACCGTACGTGCTGGCGACGAACATCGACATCCTCTTGACGGACGAGCTGTTCGCCTTTTTTCAAACCGGTCTCCAGCCGAACGCGATGTACCGCGTCGACCGCCACGACGTGGTTGCCCGACTCGATGGCCCGACGATTCCGACACCCGCCGAGTGCCGGGCTCTGACCCCGATTCGCGAGCACCGGCCGGATGGCCTCCACGACGGCGACGGGGCGTCCCGGCGCGCGCCCAGGCGGAGCGTCAGGCCGGCTGATCTGCCGCGCCTTGCTCTTGGAGCGTGGTATCGCATGATGCTGCCGCGCCTGCACACGAGCGGGTGCGGGGACTTCACGCTGACCAGCAGCGAGGTCTGGTCCATGATCCGCGGCTATCCCGAGTGGCCGATCTTCTCCTGGCACATCGACGGCGTCGTGCTGTACCAGGCCTACGCGCTCGGGGTCGAGATGATCAACCTGCAGCCGCCCATGGTCGCGCTGCATCTCGAGCACGGCGCTGGGTCCGGCTGGACCCCGGAGGGAGCGGGTGAGCTGTTCAGCCGTCTCGACGCCGCCGGCGTCCCCTACATGAGCACCAACCGCTACCGCCGCCTGGCGCGCAAGCTGGTCCGTGAGGGTCGCACCGCCCAGCCCATCAACGGACCCGACTGGGGGCTCCCTTCGGCGAGCCTGCCTATCTCAGGATTCGAGCCGCGCCAGGTCGGGTGACTTCGCGATCGACAGCCTGCGCCTGGTCAGGCGCCGGTCACACCCCTGCGGGGTCGCGCCCAGATCAGCGTGTGCCACCCCAGCCTGTGCTCGAACCACCTGAACAGCGGCATGGGCATCCAGCGGAAGTACCACTCCCACTGGTACTCGTACTTCACGTACTTGTCGATCCGGTACGGAAAGATGTGGTCCTTGCTGATCCTCGTGACGTCGTACTCGTGCATCAGCCGGCGGACGCCGTTGAAGGAGTAGTAGTACGTGACCGGGCTCCCGGTCTGCGCCTCTGAGTAGGTGCGCACCAGCTCGTCGGCCTTCCAGAACCGGCCCTTGCCATAGCCGAAGATGATCCAGAAGACCTTCCACGACCACCGGGAGTAGAGCATGATGCGCAGCTCGGTCTCGGGCTTGCAGTACTTCTTGATCTCCTCGAAGACCTGCTCCGGGTGGGGCGTGTGGTGGATCACGCCGAACGAGTAGATCAGGTCGTACTTCTCGACGGGCACGATCTGCGAGAGGTGCTCCGCGTTGCCGGAGTAGAAATGGCCCTTCAGCCCAAAGACCTCAAAGCGCTTCTTGCACAGCTCGAGGCTTTCGTCCGACAGGTCGACCATCGTGACGTCGGCGCCCGCGCGGGCGAAATTGACCGAGTCGGTGCCGAGCCCGCATCCGATCTCCAGCACCTTCTTGCCGCGCCACCGCTCGAACTCGGCGAACGCGGGGATGTGGGGCTCGACGAAATACTTGCGAGCCTCGACCTCGTCGAAATACTCACGTGTGCCGACCGGCTTGGTCGAATGGCGGATGTTGCACGGACGCCGATTCCAGTAGGCACGGACCTGGTCGATTACCGACGCGTTTTCCGCGGTGGCTGCCATGTGGCTCAGGCTCGGGCGTGGGCCGGGTCTGTCCACATGCCGGCCAGCGCCTTCGCCAGTCGCTGGTTGTCGTCTCCCAGTCCAAGTCCGACGTAGTTCGGCCGGTCGCCCGCCTGCTTGCGCAGCAGCCGCCACGCGTCCACGATCACCGTCGACGCGGGGATCGCCGCCAGGTCGAGGCCGGCGTAGACCCGGTCCGGGTTCATGATCACGATCACGTCCCTCTCGTGGATCGCCTCTTCGAGGCTGGACGCGTAGACGACCGAGTCGCCCAGCACGCCCTTCGCGGCGTCCATCGCCATCGGGTCGTGGACGGTCACGCTCGCGCCTGAACCGACAAGGCTCTTGGCGAGCAGGAACCCCGCGCTTTCCTCGATCACGTTGCTGTCCGGCTTGTAGGAAAGACCGAGCACGGCCACCGAGCCGCCGTCGGGCACCATCTCGAGGACGCGCGCCGCGAGGCGCTCGTTGGTCGTTCCGTTGAAAGCGTGCACGGCCTCGGCGAGCGACGCGCGCTGGCCCAGCTGCCGCGCCAGGTAGGCCAGAGCCTGGTTGTCGCGCGGGAAGCAAGGCCCCCCATAGGCCACGGCCCCCTTCAGGTAGCGCCGCCCGATGCGGGTGTCGAGTCCGAGCGCGGAGGTCACGGTGTCGACGTCGCCGCCCGGCAGCTGCTCGCTGAGAGCGGCGACCATGTTGGCGAACGAGATCCGCATGGTCACGTACGCGTTGACCGAGATCTTGGTCAGCTCAGCGTTGACCAGGCTCATGCGGGCCACGGCCGGCTCGTTGTCGACCACGCCTTTGTAGATCTCGGCGAGCGACGCACCGGACCGCTCGTCGTACTCGCCGATGAGCAGGAACTCTGGGTTCAGAAAGTCCTTGATGACCTGGCCGAGGGCGATGAACTCGGGGCTGTAGCAGACGCCGAAGTCCTTGCCGCAGCGCTTACCGGACTCCTGCTCCAGGACGCGGATCATGCCGTACTCGGTCGAGCCGGGGAGAACCGTGCTGGTCAGGACGACGAGGTGATAGCTGGACTTGTCGCGCAGCGCGCGGCCGATCGAGCGCGCGGCCTCGAGCACGTAGCCGATCGAGAAGCCGCCCTCGTCGGTGCTCGGGGTCGGCACCACGATGAACGTGGCCTCGCTGTTGTGCACCGCGTCCGCGACGTCCTGCGTCGCGCGCAGCCGGTCGTGGCCGCGGGCGATCATCTCCGCGAGGTTGGGCTCGACGACCGGCGCCTGGCCCTTGTTGATCGAATCGACGGTGCGCTTCGACACGTCCGCACCGATGACGTCGTAGCCCTTGTCGGCGAAGCAGGCCGCGATGCACGCGCCGAGCTTGCCGAGGCCGATGACGGAGACCGGCGATCGCTTCGCGGTCATGCCCGCTTCCCCTGAGCCGCACCCTGCGCGCGTCCGGCGCCCGCCGGCTCAGGCTTGCTCTCGCCGCGCTCCGTCAGCATGCGGCCGAAGTAGCCGCGCACGACTTCGGGATCCTTGGTCGAGAAATACCAGTCGATGGTCCGGTGCAGCCCATCGAAGAACTTCATCTTCGGGCTCCAGCCGATGAGGTCTTTTGCGCGCTGGTTGCTCGCGACGCGGTTCAGCGGACCCGTCGGCATGTTCTTGAGGAACTTGATGTCGGCTTGCTTGCCGGTGTAGCGCAGCACCTCGTGCACGGCATCGATGACGCGCGTCCGCTCCATGGTGCCGAGGTTGATCGGCGTGCCGTCGACGACGTCGCTCTCCGCTGCGGCGACCATGCCGCTGGCGATGTCGCCGACGTAGGTCCAGTTCCGGATCTGCGTCCCGTCGCCCCAGACCTCGAACGGTTTCTGGTCGATGAATGCCCGCGCAATCATGGCGATCACGGCGTGGTTCTCGACGCCGCGCTCGCCATAGACCGTGAACAGCCGGCACGACACCGAGCGCAGGCCGATCTGCCGGTACCAGGACTGCAGGGAAAGCTCGCCCATCAGCTTCGCCCAGCCGTACATGTGGTCCGAGTCGTAGGGTGGGCCGACCATCTCCTCGGTCAGGTACAGCTCCTTGGAGATGTCCTGCTGGATGTAGTTCGGGTACACGCAGCCCGAGGAGGCGAAGATGAACTTGTCGACGTCGGCGTCGATCGCAGACTTGACCATCAAGCCGTCCATCACCAGGTTGCGGCCGCATTCGGCGTCGTGCATCTCGACGTAGCCACGCCCGCCGTGGATGGCCGCCAGGTGAAAAACGTAGTCGATGCCGTGCACCGCCGCGTCGGTCGCGCCGGACGCCAGCAGGTCCGCCTGCATGAGCTCGACGACTCCGCTGTCCAGGTGCGACTGGATGTTCTCGAGCGTCCCGCTCGAAAGGTCGTCCACCACGCGGACGTGCCGGGCGCCGCGCTCGACCAGCCGGTCGACCAGGTGCGAGCCGATGAATGACGCGCCGCCGGTCACCAGCACGCTCTTGCCGGACCAGTCAAACGCCTTGCCGTGATCGTTCTTCGTATGTGTCAAGTGCTCACGCTCCGGTAGTGGATTTGTCCGTTTGATCTCTCTTCAAAAACGCGATGGCAAGTCCGGCGGCCGTCGCCAGCTCGCTGATCTCCCCGTTGGACAGCGCCTCCGAGGCTTCGTCGACCGTCAGCAGCTGGACCGTCGCCTCCGCCAGGTCGTCCGAGGTCGGCTCGGCGACTCGCCTTGCGCCGGTCGCCAGGAAAACGTGCTCGGTGCCACAGCGGCGATTGCCGTCCACGACATAGCTTCCCAGATACGACCACGCCTCCGCGGCGAACCCCGTCTCCTCGAGCAGCTCTCGCTTCGCGGCTTCGGCAGGCGTCTCGTCGCCCTCGACGAAGCCCGAGGGAAGCGACCGCGTGATCCGGCGCGGACCATGGCGATAGTGTCGCACCATGATCACGCGCCCGTCCTCGGTGAGAGGTGCGACGACGACGAAGTCACGGAGCCGGATCGTGTAGAAGTCATCGACCAGGCGGCCATCCGGCAGCCGGAGATGTTCCTCGAAGACCTCGAGCCAGGGTTCGCGCTTCAGAATGCTGGTCGAAGACTCGACCACCCACTCGGTCCCTTCAGCCGGGTCACCACTCCCGACCACGGGAGGCGCGGGGCGCTTCATACCAAGGGCGCTATGTTACTAATCCGCACGAAGGCGCAGCTGAGGCTTAACTCCGTGGGGGCCCCTGGGGGGAACGCCTGATACCGTAATGACGCAGCACGAGTTGAATACGGTTTCACGCGTCGGAGTCGTCGGTCTAGGCACCATCGGCGCCCAGGAGCTCGCCCTCTGGCGTCGCGCTGGGCTGGACCCGATCGGATACGACATCTCGGAAGCGCGCGCGCAATCCCTCGGCGGGACGACGCGGATCGAAGACCTCGAGCCCGCCGACGCGCTGATCCTCTGCCTTCCCAACCTCGCCCTTTCGGGCGAGAACAGTATGGAGGCGTTCGACCACTTCGTCGAGATGGCGCAGCAGCTCGGCGACAGAGAGCGGCTCGTTGTGATCGCCAGCACCGTGCCGATCGGATTCACGCGCAACCTCGCGCGGCGCCTCGGCCGGCACGGGCGCATCGTGGCCCACGCGCCGGAGCGCTTCGACCCCGGCCGCGGCACCGAACTGGGCGAGATCGCTCGCGTCGTCGGGGCGCTGACGGAGCACGCCCTCAACGAGACGATCGCGCTGTACTCGGGGGCGAAGGTCCCAACCCATCGGGTCGAGCCGGTCGAAGTGGCGGAGGCGTCCAAGCTGCTGGAGAACTCGTTCCGCCTGGTCAACATCTCCTTCATCAACGAGTTCGCGGAGCTCTGCCGGCGTATGGGGATCGTGGCCGCGGACGTGATCGACGCCGCTGCGACCAAACCATTTGCCTTCATGGCGCATCAGCCAGGTGTCGGCGCGGGCGGGACGTGCATCCCCACGATGCCGCGCTACCTGCTCGACGCGGCCAGTGAAAACGGAATCGAGATGCCGATCCTGCGCGATGCGGTCAGGGGCAACGAGCAGGTCATCGAGCGGGTAGCCGATCACGTGCAGCAGATGCTGGCGTCAGACGGCGGCAAACGCGCGAGAGTGCTCGTGGTCGGCGCGACCTACAAGCCCAACTATCCGGACGCGCGCGCCTCGGCCGCGCTGGCCTTTGCGCGGGGCCTCAGCAAGCGCCACGACGTCGTCGTGTACGACCCCATCGTCGACGCCACCAACTTCCCGCAGGACGTGCCGCTTGTGCGCGAGCTGCCGAAGGACCAGCGCTTCGACGCCGTCGTGATCGCCCTCAAGCACCGCGACACCGACGTGGCCGCGCTCCGCCAGATGAGCCCCATCCTGATGGACCTGGTGCGCGGCGCCGTCGAGGCGACGGAATCCATCTCTGCCCGCCATCGGTAGGTCCGCGACATGCGGATCTGGATCGTCAACCACTACGCCGACCCACCCGACGGCCTCGCCACCCGCAGCTTCGACATCGCCAGGCGCATGGTGGAGCGCGGGCACGCGACGACGATCTTCGTCTGCGCTTTCAGCCACTACCACCTGAGTCCCCTGCGCACGCTGGGCTGGAGGCTGTGGCGTGAGGAGAGCATCGAGGGCGTGAAATTCGTCTGGATGGCGGGCAACTCGTATCGGGGCAACGACTGGCGCCGGATGCTGAACATGGTGGTGTTCAGCCTCCTCGCCTTCGCTGCCGGAGCGCTGAGGCGCGAACGACCGCAGATCGTCATCGGTGTCTCGGTGCATCCCCTGGCCGCGCTCACCGGCTACTTCCTCGCGAGGCTCAAGAGAGCCCGGTTCTTCTTCGAGGTCACCGACCTGTGGCCGCAGACGCTCATCGATTTCGGCAGGCTCAGCACCGACGGCCGCACCGCCCGCGCCATCCGGTCGCTCGAGCGCTACCTGTTCGAGAGGGCCGAGCGGATCGTGATGCTGTGGCGGCACACCGACTCGTACGTCGAAACGCAAGGGGTGGACCCGGCCAAGATCCTGTGGGTCCCTCACGGCGTCGAGATGGAGCGATACGAGGAGCTCGCGCCATACGAGGGCGCGCCGCGGCCGCCGTTCCGGATCATGTTTCTAGGCGGCTTCGTCGCCGCCAACTCGGTGGAGAGCATCCTCGACGCCGCGGCGGCGCTTCAGAAGCGTG
>DATIOJ010000008.1:0-9134 GCA_035473355.1 Candidatus Limnocylindrales bacterium | reverse complement strand
GCGGAGCCGTTGCCCGCGGAGCCGGTGCTGTTGCCGACCTGGCCGGAGGCCGTCACCGCCGAGCCGTTGCCCGTGGAGCCGGTGCTGTTACCAACCTGGCCGGAAGCTGTTAGTGCCGAACCAGCGCCGGTCGAACCGCTGCTGTTGCCGACCTGGCCGGAGGCCGTCACCGCGGAGCCGTTGCCCGCGGAGCCGGTGCTGTTGCCGACCTGGCCGGAGGCCGTCACCGCCGAGCCGTTGCCCGTGGAGCCGGTGCTGTTACCAACCTGGCCGGAGGCTGTCACCGCCGAACCCTGGCCGGTCGAGCCGGTGCTGTTGCCGACCTGGCCGGAGGCTGTCACCGCCGAACCCTGGCCGGTGGAACCGGTGCTGTTACCGACCTCGCTCGAGCCACTACCACTCTTGGCCTTGTCGCTCGAGCCACCGCTACCGCTACCGCCGGCGCCTCCTTCTCCGTTGCCCTTGCCGCCACCGCCACCGCCACCGATCTGCTGCCCAGTCCCCGCCGGCGAGCTGTCGTGGCGGTTGGCTACTGCGGAAGCACTCGTGTGGTCCTTTGCTTTGCCCTGACCGTCTCCGTTGTCGGCTGCGAGAGCTGGCGACGTGCGAGCAAGCATGAAGAGCAGTCCGGCCGAAAGAATGAGTCCATTCACGACCAGGCGCCGGGCGAGCGCCGGCCGACTTGCTACGAATTCGTCGAATCTTTCCAAATGCCCACCTCCACGTGGAAATGAGCAAATTGCCTGCCGCCATTCTGGACACGAACCCTTCTTTACCGGGATATGTCGCAGAACGCCCCGCTCAGCGTTCCCTAGTAGGGCAATTCGCTTGCAATGGAAACGCAAACTTCATCTTTAGTAACCATGGAGGCGGCAACCGACCAGGAGTCGGTGGCTGCTTTTGCGGAAGAAACACTGGTCGGGACTGGCTGGAAGGTCGACTCAGTCCGGCACCGGGTGAGCCGAGTCGACCCTCCCAATTCCTACTGGTCGGTCTTCGCCGTCGACATATATAAGGACGAGGCAGAGCGCAGCCTGCGGCTTGTCGCGAGAGGCGCCCTGAACGCCGAAGCCTGGGAACATCTCTCTGCCCGCCTGACGCGGCACGGAGCCGGCAATCCATGCGATCCGATCAACGGCCTGGGCTACCCGCGGCTGTTCCCGGAGACCCAGCACGCCTACTGGTATTACCCCTTTGACCCGTCGATGCCCAACCTGCCGCTCGCGGATGACCCTACGCGGATGGCCGGCGTGCTGTTTGGGTTGGACAAAACCGAAGACATGCAGGCCGCCGCTCGAAACCTCGTCATCGAGCGGGTGCGCTACCTGCCGGAGTTGGGTGCGATCCTTCGCTACACGATCGACGTCGGGGGCACGCCCATCGTGATGTACGGGAAGGTCCAGCCTGGCCGGCGCGGCCTTCGCACGAACCGCATCGTCGAGGGCCTCTGGCGAGCCTCGGCAAGGTACCCCGGATATTTGAACTTGCCGCGTCCGCTGGGCTACGTCGAGGAGATGGGCATGCTCATCGAGGAAGGCATTCGGGGCAAGCCGCTGAGCTCAAAGCGGACGAGCACCGAGTTCATGCTCGTGCCCGAGGCGGCGGCGGAAGCTCTCGCGGTGATTCACGAATCACGTGTGGAGAGCGACGAGGAAATCACTATCGACGCCGAGCTGGCCCGCCTTGACAAGGTGGCGGACAAGTTCAAATACGTCCACCCCGACGGTCACTTCTTGCTGAAAGACCTTCTCAGTCACATGCGGGAGCGCGTGCAGAAGACCGCCGAAGAGGAACGCTTGCCGACTCACGGGGACTTCAAGTACGACCAGTTCATGCTCCACAACGACCAGTTCACTCTGCTGGACTTCGACTACTACGCGACAGCTGAAACGAGTTATGACCTGGGTAAGTTCTGCGCCTACCTGGTCCCGTCGCGTCCGAAAGACTGGAGAGACTCGGTGGCGGTTGAGGAGGCCCGCGTCCGCTTTGTGCGCCGCTACCGGGAACTGCGACCCCACGCGACGCTCCAGCGGTTTGCCGTCTACGAGGCGCTCCAGTTTGGGCTCCGGGCCATGTCCGCGATGTGGATGCAAAAGCCGGGGTGGCATCGACTCGCGGAAACCTATCTCGTCCTTGGGTTCGAGCGCCTCAAGAGCCGGCTGCCCGAATAGACGCGGCCTTCCCCGCGCCGAAAACGATTCTATTTACAACCGTTAACCTGATCCGCATACGGCGGGGCGGGAGGCGTCGCCAGACTCCTCGCCCTGACCATGAGATTTCTCACCTGGTCGGCGGGGCTGGTAGTCGGCGCGACCATCTTCACCGCGGGCGCGGTGGCGCTGACGCATCATCAAGCCACGCCCTCCAGCAGGCTCACCGCAAGCCACCAGGCAGCGGCGCTCATCTCGTGCTGTGCCAACGACCCCACCGTCGCGGCGCCGCACAAACCGATCCGCTCGCCGGTGCCGACGGCGGCCGCCCCGGCTCCGCCGGATCGCGTCGCGGTGCAGGCGCCGCCCGCGCCCACCGTCGTCGTCAGCTCAACGCAGCAGGCGCTGATCAACCAGGACCGCGCCCAGGGTGGGCTGCCACCCCTGACCTGGAGCAGCTGTCTCTTCGGCGTGGCGAGCGGGCAGGCCGCCCACCTCGCGACGCCAGGCGTCGCTTTTCAGCACTACGGGGGAGCGCAGCAGTCCCTCAACTGCGGCCTGGGCAGGCAGGCAGGCGAAAACATCGGGTGGTACTCCGCCGGACCCAACGACGGCTGGATGAACTCCAAGTTCGTGGCCAGCCCGGACCACTACGCGAACATCATGGGCCCGTACCACTACGTGGCGACCGCCTGGGTCGTGGCTTCGAACGGCTACGGATACATCGCCGTCGAGTTCGGATAGGGGTTTTTCCCGGCCGAGTAACCCCTTTTGACGGGGCGTTGTTCTCTCGAAGCGCTCGGAAGGCGGCTCAGTTCCGCCCATTTGAGCGCTCAGAGGAGGAGCGCGAAGGGTGGCTACCACACCGGCCGCACGCGGCGGCCAGCATGCGCTTTGGCTTCGACCGATCGCCTGGCTGTGGGCGAAGCGCGTCTGGGTGGCCTCGGCCGTCGCACTTCTTCTCGTAGCAATGACGCTCTACGTGTTGTGGGCGATCAAGGACCTGCCCGACCCGAGCCAGACGGTACTGGCCGCGGGCGACATCATGGTGGTCGATCGCAACGGGAAGCTGATCGAAGACTCGAGTCCAGCCGGCCACTACCACGTGACCCTCTCGCTGAAGCAGATGGGACCGTACGCCCCCAAGGCAGCGATCGCGGCTGAGGACCGGAACTTCTACAACCACGGCGCGGTCGACATCGGGTCCACCGCGCGCGCGGCGTGGGTCGACGTCACGTCACGCGGACTGAACGAAGGCGGCAGCACGATCACGCAGCAGCTGGTGAAGATCCAGCTGCTCACGCCGCAGAAGTCGGTGACGCGAAAGGTCCAGGAGGTCGTGCTGGCGGTGGCGCTGGAACAGCGCTACTCCAAAGATCAGATCCTCGAGATGTATCTCAACCGCGTCTACTTCGGGCACGGCGCGTACGGGATGGGTGCTGCCTCGCGCACATATTTCAACAAGGACGCGAAGGACATGACGCCTGCCCAGGCCGCCTTCCTGGCCGGTTTGATCCAGGCGCCGACCCTGTACGACCCGGTCGTCCGCTTCGACCTCGCGCACGGACGGCAGACCTACGTGCTCCAGGGCATGGTGGCCACCGGCGCGCTGACCGCGGAAGAGGCGGACAAGGCGCTCAAGGAGGACATCAAGACCGAGCTGCAGATCCAGCCCTCCGCACGCCAGAGCGCCGCCCCGCACTTCGTCGACTACGTGCTCTCCCAGCTGGAGACGATCTTCGGGGCGGCCGAGGTGCAGCAGGGCGGCTTTGTGGTCCACACGACGCTCGACCTCAGCGTCCAGCAGGACGCCCAGGCGGCGATCACCAGTGGAGTGCAGGACCTGAAGAACCTGAACGTGAACAATGCCGCGCTTCTCGCGGCCGACCCGCGGAGCGGCGAGATCCTGGCCTGGATCGGCTCCGCGGGCTACGGCAACGACGCGATCGGAGGCCAGTTCGACGTGGTGCGCTCACCGCGGCAGCCGGGTTCGTCCTTCAAGCCCTACGTGTACGAGGCCGCACTGCGCGATCACAAGATCACGTGGGCGACCATCCTCCACGACCAGCTGACCAACTTCAACGGCTACCAGCCGCGCGACTTCGACAACGGCGGGATGGGCGACATCAAGGCCAGCACCGCGATCCTCTACTCGCGCAACATCCCCGCGGTCGAGGTGGGCCAGATAGAAGGCATGACCAATGTGGTCGAGCTAGCGCACCGGATGGGGATCAAGAGCCAGCTGCAGCCCTACCTCTCGACCGCCATCGGGGCCGGCGACGTGACCCTGTACGAGCATCTCCAGGGCTATCAAACATTCGCCAACCAGGGCACGCGCCTCGACCTGCACGTGATCAAAGACGTCTCCGACTCAGGGGGCCACTCCGTCTTCAAGTACGCCAACCCGAACGGCACCGCCGTGCTGACGCCTGCCGAGGCCTACCTGATGAGTGACGTGCTGAAGAACTACCAGAACACCTGGAGCTTCGGATGGAACCGCCAGATGGCGAGCAAGACGGGGACCAGCGACAACGGCAAGGGTGGCATACCCGACTCCTGGATCATGGCCTACAACCCGGACGTCGTCTCTGGCGTCTGGGTGGGCAACACGGCGCCCAACGGAGGCGGTGGACTGATCCGCGCCTACGGCGAGAACATCGGGCTCACGATCATGAAGCGCTTCGTCAACGGGCTCCCCTCGAGCATGCGCGGCTGGTACACGAGGCCGTCCGGTGTCCAGCAGGGGTGCGGTAGCGACCCGCAGGATCCGTTCCTGGCCGGCACGTGCAACCAGCCGACGCAGCCGTCGAAGTCGGCGTCGCCATCGCCGTCCCCCAGCGGCTCGCCCTCGGCGAGCCCGAGCGCCTCGCCGTCTGGCTCGCCTTCAGCCTCGCCTTCCGCGTCGCCTTCTGCGTCGCCTTCCGCGTCGCCCTCCGCCCAGCCCTCGCCATCCCCGTCACCAAAACCGTCGCCCTGATGATTGCGATGACGGCATCCGAAACCCCGTTCCTCGACAGCGTGGAGCGACGCCGGCCGGGAGCCTCGCTGCGTGGCTACGTCACCAGGACGCTGCCCAACAGCTCGCCGATCATCGTCGCCAACCGAGCCCCGCACGAACCGAGGCCCGAGGGCGGCTTCACGCGCGGCGCCGGCGGCGTCATCACAGCGCTCCTCACGATGGCCGAGGTCGCCGGAGCGGACTGGGTCGCGGTCGCCCGCACCGAGGGGGAACGCGCCTTGATCCAGGAGCACGGGCCGACGTGGACCGCGCCGCTGCTTCGCGGCGAAACCCGCCTCCACTATGCGACGCCGACGCCAGAGCAGTACGAGCAGTACTACTCGGTGATCTCCAACCCCGTCCTGTGGTTCATCCAGCACTACTTGTGGGACCTGGCCAACCAGCCGGTCATCAACGGCCGCATCCACCGCGCATGGAAGAACGGGTACGTCGAGGTCAACAAGCAGGTGGCGCGCAGGGTCGTCGAGGTGGCGCGTGGACTGCCGGGCCGGCCCCTCGTGATGATTCACGACTACCAGCTCTACCTCGTGCCGAAGCTCGTGCGCGAGCAGCTGCACGGCGCGATGATCGAGCACTTCGTCCACATCCCGTGGCCGACTCCTCAGTACTGGAAGGTGCTGCCACGCGAGATGCGCGACGCCATTCTCCACGGGCTGCTCGGCTGCGACATCGTCGGTTTCCAGACCAGCCTCGACGTGCGCAACTTCCTCATGACCTGCGAAGAGAACTGCGGCCTGGCGGTCGATGAGCGAGAGCGTGCTGTGTTGATCGACGGCAGGGTCGTCTACGCTCGCGCCTACCCGATCTCGATCGACGTCGCAAGCACCACACGTCTCTCGTTCTCCCACGGCGTGATGGTCGAGGAGCGCAAGCTGCGCGACTGGCGGCCCGAGCACCTGATCGTGCGGATCGACCGTACGGATCCGTCGAAGAACATCGTTCGGGGTTTTCTCGCCTACGAGAAGCTGCTTGCCCACCACCCGGAGCTGAAGGGTCGCGTGCAGTTCTGGGCGTTCCTCCAACCGTCGCGGCAGGACGTCGCCGCCTATCGCAGCTACATGCGCAAGGTCCGCCAGACCGTGCAGCGGATCAACGCCCAGTACGGCGCGCACGGTTGGCAGCCGATTCGCCTCGAGCTCGGGGAGAGCCAGCGGAAGGCGATGGCCGCGATGCGCAACTTCGACGTGCTGGTCGTGAACTCCGTCTACGACGGGCTGAACCTGGTGTGCAAGGAAGGAGCGCTCGTCAACCGGACCGACGGAGTCATCGTGCTCTCGGAAAACGTCGGGTCACACGAAGAGCTGCATCAGCATGTGCTGTCGGTCAACCCGTTTGACATCGAGGCGACTGCGAACGCCATGCACGAGGCGATCGTGATGGGGGTCGACGAGAGGCGGCGGCGCAACGACGGCGCGCGCGAGGTGGTGCGGACCAACGACATCGCGCGATGGATCACGCGCCAGGTCCAGGACATCCGCGACCTGGCGGCCGCGCCAGGTCTCCGCGCCGGATGATTTCGTAACGGGAACCCTGCCGGGATTCCCCCTACGCCGGGCCACTCAACGGCCGTACCCGGTTGCTCCCAGGCCGGGCCCTGCCCGACGGCCGGGTTCGTGGCCCTAACCCCTTCCGGAGTGGACGAGATTCCGAAATCTCTTCCACAAGCGGCGTCTGGCAGCGCCGCTGGGTGTGTGTGGCGGCCGGAGCAAGTCCGGCCGCCAAGGTCTCGGATGAAGTCATAGGGGGAACCCTGCCGGGATTCCCCCTACGCCGGGGTTCCTTCCCTCTAGTATCCGCGCGGGCGGAGGCCGCCTCCCGAGCGCCGCGCCACCGTTACGTTGCGATAGAAGATGATCGCCACGAGCCGAGCGATCGCCCACGCCGCCAGGGCGTACACCAGGATCGCCAGCACGACCGACATCTCGAGTTGCGCCTGGTCGCTGCCGATCGTCGGCAGGATGTTCTTGAACGGCGCGAGGAAGAACCCGGTCACGTTGTAGATGAAGTTCGAGAAACCCGCAGTCGGATTGGCGCCCAGCAGCTTCAGGGCCAACCGAATGACGAGCAGGCCCTCGATGATCCCGAAGACCAGATACACGGCCTGGACCCCGCGCCAGGCCGGATTGAAGTTCGTGACGACCTCGGACGACGCCGGCGGCAGGCCGGGCTCTTCAGTCGTGACCGTTCGATGCTCGCGAACCTCGCCGGTCGCAGCGTCGCGCTCGATGTCCGTTTCCCTGCGTTCCATTGGTCATCCTCTCCTCGGCCCGGTTAAGAGTCGTGAATGGGCCTCATGTAGAACGCCCGGGGCCGAGTCGGCACCCGGGCGCCCACGGGGGGAGTTATCGACTTAAGGCGTGTTCGTCGGGTACCAGAGCGGCAGCACCGACAGCACCTGGTCGGCGTCCACGTCGGGGTCGGGGCTGTTGCTGCCCAGCTGGTACTGCCAGGCGGCCACGTAGTCGGGGCATCCCGTCGCGTACGGCTGCCAGACCGGCGCGTTGGCCCGGGTCCAGCCGCTCGAGTCGAGCGACGGTTCGAACGACCAGATGTAGGAGTTGCTCGAGAGGCTGCCATCCTGGCTCTGCGCCTCGCACCAGGCGGCGCCGAACTCGCTGCCCGCGGTGCCGTTGCCGTAGAACACCGGCACGTAACCCGCCGCGGTGACGCCGTCGTACCAGCCCCGGATGAAGCCGGAGTCCACGTTGGCAGCGCCCGGGCAAGCAGCTCCAGGCGGCTCGATGTCGATGGCGATCACGTGCCCCTTCGGCTCGGTGTCGTGCGCCGCGACCGAGGTCGCAACCTGGGCGTAGCTCATCCCTGCGTCGTAGCCGACCACGGCCGAGCAGTTGTAGTCGTTGTAGATCGGGAGGATGCCCATGTGCATCCGCGCCGCCATGTAGATCTCGGGCCAGCTGAGGCCTGGGCACACCGTCGGCGTCAGGTAGCGTCCCCAGAAGTCGGGATTGCCCAGGATTCGCTGCACGCCGGGCATGACCTCGCCGGTGGGATCGCCGGTGAAGGCCTTGCAGGAGTCGACGCCCCACAGGATCCTGGACGGCTGGATCGCGGCCGACTGCGCCTGGATGTCGACGAGCGTCGTCGGCCCCGAGACCTTCTGGAGGAGCTGGCCGAGCTTGCTCTGACTGCGCGCCACCGGCACGGTGCCGATCACCGCGCTGAACCTGGGCGCCTCGCCCGAGCCGACGGCGACGTCGGCGTGGCAGCTGATTCCCGACTTGCAGGGCGGCCCGACCAGCCGGCCCTTGTCGTCCAGGATGCCGATGCTCCACGGCGTGTTGGCCAGGTCGGCGTTGCTGGTTGCGTTCAGGTGGATGGTGCCGCCGACCTGGAAGGTCGAGCTGCCGCCGAGCGCGACCGAAAGCCACGTCAGGGTGAGGTGGTCGGAGACCGCCCAGATGTCCGGGTTGGAGAAGGTGGACGTCGGCTTGCCCACGGCCGCGACGACCGACCTCGTCCCGCCGGCGGGCTGGGTCAACGACATGCTGCAGTTGGTGCCGCGGCTGCAGAAGGTGATCCGGCTCATGTTGCTGAGGTCGAACACCTCGATCGCGTAGCCGAACTGCTCGACCGGGATCGTCGAGGTCGCGGTGAGGGTCGCCGGCTTGCCCGGCCCGACGGCGGGTTGTGCCGAGGCGAGCGTGAGCCCGATCCAACCAACCGACAACGGGTTCGAGCTGAGCACGGAGGCTGCCGGCACCCGGTTGGTCGGTGCTGCAACGAAGGCCTGGAAGTTGTGCACCCCGGACCTGGCGGAGTAGGCGACCGCGCACTGGCCACCCTTCACGCACGATCCCACGAGGGTGCTCGTGCTGGTGTCGAAGATCTGGATCGCGTTGCCGCTTCCTGTCACGGTCGAGGCAGCGGTCGCGGTGAGCACGACGGTGGCGCCCGACTGAATCGCGGCCGCGCTCGAGGTCAGCGTGAGCTTCTGGACGGAGGCG
>DATIOJ010000007.1:0-2106 GCA_035473355.1 Candidatus Limnocylindrales bacterium | reverse complement strand
CGGTCGATGCGTTCGTGGCTGGACGAGTACGGCCGCTTCAGCGTCGACGTGTCGGTCGACCTCATTCAGCAATTGCTTTCTGCGGTCGGCGTCGCGCACGACTTCCAGGTCGTCCACCGCGACCTGAAGCCGGACAACATCCTGATCTCCAACCGGGGCAAGACCAAGATCCTCGACTTCGGCATCTCCAAGCTCATCGACGACAAGCACCGGCTCACCGCCACCGGGAGCATGGTCGGCACGCCGGCTTACATGGCGCCCGAGCAGGTGAAGGGCGAGGCGGTCGACGCCACCGCGGACATCTACTCGCTGGGCATGATCCTGTACGAGCTGCTGCATGGCGAGCCGCCCTTCACAGGCCAGCTTCCCTCTGTGCTCCACTCCCAGGTGTTCGACCGCCCCCGCGCGTCGACCGCCATCCCCTCGCCGATCATGGAGATCATCTGGCGGGCGACCGCCAAGGACCGCAGCCAGCGCTTCCAGACCTGCGAGGAGTTCGCCGGAGCCTTCCACTACATGCCGAAGGCCGCCGTCGCCCACCCTCCGGCCGAGGCGATCTCGCAGGTCGTCGAGGCTGACGTCGAGGAGGAGGTCGACGAGCCGAGGCCCCTGCCGGCGCGCACCGACGGCCAGAAGCCCGCGGGCGTCTGCACCTACAGCGACTGCCACGAGCGCCGCGGTTGGGCCTGTGCGTACACCGACATGACCGGCCGCAAGTGCAACAGCTGGTGGTGCCGGCGCCACATCCAGTTCATCGAGCGCACCCCCTTCTGCCCGCGCCATGCGAGCGTGATCCGCGCCCTCGCCCCGACGGCGAACACGATCTTTGAGATCAAGAACCGGCCGGCGGTCGACGACCGAGCGCTGCCCCTCGCGGCTCTGGTGGCTGAAGACGTCGACAAGGACGTCACGGAGCTGGTCCGGCGCCGCTACCAGAGCCGCAAGGATGTCACGATCGCCCGCGACAGGACCGTGCGCCAGACCTGGTCGGGCCGCAACGACGTCGCGTGGGAGCGGAGCTGGGCAGCGCTGAAGAGCCAGGGCTACCTGATCCGCATCGCGGTGCGCGTCTCCGCCGATGAGCCTGATTTCGTCCAGCTGCTGATCGGCAACACGGTCGTGTTCAAGGAGGTGCCGGACTGGATCAGCCGGCGCCGCGAGGGTGAGCCGCCCGACCACGCCGACCGCGCCCGTTTCGGCAAGAAGCTGTTCGCGGCCATCCTCGAGCACGTCGACGCGCCGCGTCCGGTGCCGTCTGCCACACCCTCGACCAGCCACCAGATCGAACCCCCGCCTCCGCCTGAGATCAACCGCACGCTGATCGAGGGAATGGTCCTGCGCATCGCCGCAGCCGCGACGCGAATCACCGGCTACGAGGTCGCGGACTCGCTCGCCCTGCCGTTCAATGCGATCGAGCCGATCCTCAAAGCGCTCACCAGCAACAACCTGCTCGACGCGCAGGGTCTCGTCCAGACCCAGGGTCCGTGGCTCAGCCGCCCGCTGCCCGAGCGCATGGCCTACGCGATCACCAAGCAAGGCCGGTCGCGCAGCGACCAGATCGCCGACGCGAGCACGCGCTACATGGGCCCGGCGCCCGTGTCCATGGCGGAATACAAGGCGGTGCTGGCCGAGGCCGCGAAGCCCGGCACCCTCGACCTGGTCAAGGTCGGCCTGGCGCTGAGCGGCATCGAGCTCGCGCCCGGCGTCATGGAGGCCGTGCGCGCGGCAGTCAACTCGCGCTCGTCAATCTTCATCTACGGCGCGCCCGGCAACGGCAAGACGACGCTCGCGCGGCGTATCCCCTCGCTGCTCGGCGGCCCGATCATCCTTCCCGTCGCGCTCGACGTCGGCGGCGGCGAGGTGATGACGATCTTCGACGGCGCCGTGCACCGGCTGGAGCCCAACCAGCCGGCGGACCGCCGGTGGCGCCGCGTGGCCAGGCCGCTCGTCCAGGTGGGCGGCGAGTTTCAGCTCGAGATGTTCGACTCGACATGGGAGGACGGCAGCCGTGTCTACGGCGCCCCGCTGCAGGTGAAGGCGAACGGCGGCGTGCTGCTGATCGACGACCTGGGCCGCCAGAGGGTGTCACCGAAGCAGATGCTCGAC
>DATIOJ010000006.1:0-28998 GCA_035473355.1 Candidatus Limnocylindrales bacterium | reverse complement strand
TCTGTACATCGCCCTGCAGGCGATCGCCGGGCACCTCACGCTGGGAGCCCTGACCGCGTATACGCAGGCCGCCGTCCAGGTGCAGAACTCGATCCAGAGCGTGCTGGGCGGCTTCTCGGGGATGTACGAGCACAACCTGTACCTGAACAACCTGGTCGAGCTGATGGCCAAGCAGCCGTCGCTGCCCGCGACCACACACCCGGTGCCGGTGCCGCAGCCGCTCCGCGGCGAGATCCGTTTCGAGAATGTGACCTTCACCTACCCGGGCTCGGAGACGAAGGCGCTCGATGGTGTTTCGTTCACCATCACGGCCGGAGAGACGCTGGCGGTCGTGGGCCGCAACGGAGCAGGCAAGACGACGCTGTTCAAGCTGATCTGCCGTCTGTACGACCCGTCGGACGGGCGAATCCTGATCGACGGCGTCGACATCCGCGACTTCGATCAAGCCGACCTCCGGCGCCAGATCGGGGCCATGTTCCAGGACTACGTCGACTACCAGGCGACGGCGGCGGAGAACATCGGCCTCGGCAACGTGCCGGAGATCAACGATCGCGACGCCGTGGTCAGCGCAAGCAAGCAGGCTGGGTCCGACGAGCTCATCGCCCACCTGCCGGCCGGCTACGACACGGCGCTCGGCAAGTGGTTCGACGCGGGAGTGAATCTCTCCGGCGGCGAGTGGCAGAAGGTGGCGCTCGCACGAGCCTTCATGCGTGAGGACGCGCGGATACTGCTGCTCGACGAGCCGACCTCGGCCCTCGACGCGCAGGCGGAGTACGACCTGTTCGAGCGATTGCGCTCCCTCACCCACGGCAGGACCGCCGTGTACATCTCGCACCGCTTCTCGACCGTGCGCCGGGCCGACCGAATCGTCTTCCTCGAGCACGGCCGCCTGGTGGAAGAAGGGACCCACGAAGAATTGATGCGTTTGGGTGGCCGCTATGCGAGGCTCTTCCGCATGCAGGCGGCGGCATACACCGGCGAAGACATCGAAGAGCTTGTCAGGGACGCCGGCTAAAAAAAGCTCCATCTACGCCGGGGTCGCCCTCGGCGTTCTTACCTTCGCCGCCTACATGATCGGCTCGAATCGCTCCTTCGGTTACGACGCCGCGGCCACTTTCGCCAACTTCATCGCGACGCCGTCCCTGTGGGACGCCTTCGCAGTGCGGTCCGTCATCCCGACCATCCCGGTGACCCAGGTCGCGACCAACGACCACGTGCTCGTATCCGTGATCAGCCACGTCCTCTTTTCGATCACGGGATCACGCAGCGAGGCGCTGTACCGCGTGGTCCCCGCGCTGGCCGCCGGAGCCACAGTAGGCCTGTCGACCTCGGTGCTCGCCCGTCGCTTCGGTCTGCTGGCCGGCGTGTGCGGCGGGCTTTTCATCGCGACCAACCCGCTGTTCGTCGACAACAGCCGCGACCTGCGCGGGTACAGCCTGGCCGCACTTGGATCGGTGGTCGCGACCCTGCTGCTGGCGTCGCGCTGGACGCGGCCGCGGCTCGCCCTCTACGCCGTCGTCATGGGGCTCGCGATCGCGGCGCAGCTGTTCGCTGGGGTGGTGCTCCTCTGCCACATCGCCTGGATCGCGACGCGGCGGTCGGGCCCAGAGATCCGCACGCTCCTCCCGGCATGGGTGGGTGCTGCCGTGATCGGCCTTGCGGCCAACGCCAACATCCAGATCACCGAATTCACGCAGCACGGGCTGCCACCCGCTCTGTTCTACCCGACGTTCCCGCGCGACCTCGTCCTCTTCCTGGTCGGCGCTCCGGTCCTGCTGCCGGTCGGGTTGTGGCTGGCGTGCGTCGGCTTGGGCGTTTGGACGCTCCGACGCGAGGCCTGGCTCTGGGCGACCGTGGCCGTGGTCGCGGTCGTGGTGCTCGTGCTTTGGTTGGCGATCCGGCCGCCTTACCTGTACCCGCGTTTCTTCATCTTCCTGGTGCCCGCGTTCGCGTACGTGATGGCGGCGGCCGTGAAGCGGTGGTGGGTCCTGGGGCCGGTCGTGCTCTTGGGGGCGGTGGTGGCGGCGGTCAGCCAGGCGCCCGGCTACACGGAGGACCCGCTGGCGTTGCCGCAGGCCGCGGCGGCGGTGGCCCGGGTCGACGCGTCGGGGCGCACGGCGTGCGTGATCCACAGCGACGAGCAGATTCTGTCGGGATACACCAGTGCCTTCACCGTGGTGACGCGTCCCGAACAGCTCGCGGGGTGTGATGCCGTCGTCGTGGTCAGCTGGGGCGTCGACCTGCTGCTGCGAGACGAGGCGGCGCGAGAGTTCCCCCGATTGACGACCCTTCCCGCGTACTACCCGGGGGTGGTTCTAGAGCGCTGAGTGGGCGCTGCAGGCGTGGATGCCGTTGGGGGGTCAGCTGGAGGACCCTCACGGCTCGGCCTCGCATCCGGTCACAGCGCCAGCAGAAGACGACAGCGTCGATTCCGCCAGGCAGGACCCCCTTCAGCAGCACCTCTCGCTCTTTCTGATGAAGCAGCCAGCAAAGGATGAAGGACATTGAGCCCGGAAACTGTATCGGGAAATCGCCTACAAATCACGGGAGAGGCAGTTAAGAAATCGTGAATGGGGCTTAGTTGGGCCCGATCCGATCGATCTTTGCCGCCAGGATGAAGTCGTTGTCGGTCAGGCCGCCGGCGGCGTGGGTCCAGAGGTCGACCTTCAGCGAACCGTAGGAGAGGTGCAGGTCGGGGTGGTGATCCTCTGCCTCGGCAATCGGGGCGATCTGGTTGACGAGGTCGACGCCGGGCAAGAAACCTTTGAAGCGGTAGGTGCGGGTGAGCTCGAGATGACCAGCGACGTCTGCGACCGTCCAGCCCCGCACTTGGGCGAGAAGGCGATCGATCGCGTCGCGGGGGAGGGTCGGGGTGCCGGGTCGGCAGACCTCGCAGTGGCGCTCCGCGAGCGGCGTGGCCATTCCGTGAGATCGTACGAGGGTGGGTAGAATGATTCCTCCCCCGGGCGGCTAGCTCAGTGGGAGAGCGCTTGCTTCACACGCAAGAGGTCATTGGTTCAAACCCAATGCCGCCCACCAGTAGCGGCCCCGTCGTCTAGTGGCCTAGGACGCAGCCCTCTCAAGGCTGAGATCGCGGGTTCGAATCCCGCCGGGGCTACCAGAACACTTGTTCGCTAGCTTACGCGCCCTTACCTGAACGTCGATCTCCTAGTGAGGCTAGAGCCAAGCGACCGCGCCTGAGCGGTGGTGATCGCATACGAGAGCCGCCTGATAAAAGCGGACTCCATCACACCTGCTAGGTGACGGAGTCGGCCTCTCGAAGATAGGCGAGCACGGCCGCCACGCGGCGATCGATCTCCTTCTCCTCCGAGAGGCCCAACTTGGACAGGATCGCGCTCACGTGCTTCTCGACCGTCGACTCGGACATGAACAGAGCCAAAGCGATGGAGGGATTGGTGAGCCCTTCGGCCATCTTCGCCAACACCTCGAGCTCCCGTGGCGTAAGGGAGCTGAGCGCAGAGGCCTCATGCCGGGCCCGCCTGCCCAGCAGCGCCTCGACGACCTTGGCGTCGACTACGGAACCCCCGGCGGCCACCTCTCTCAGCGTGCGGACAAGCGCGTCGAGCTCACTCACGCGCTCCTTGAGCCGATACGCGAGACCCGCTGTGCCGTCCTTCAGGAGCTCGTACGCATACAGGTCGTCCGAGTGCTGCGAGAGCACCACCACACCCACTTCGGGATGCCGAGCCCGGATGGCCCTGGCAGCTTCGATGCCTTCGATGTGGTGGTCGGGCGGCATCCGAATGTCTGTCATGACCACCTGCGGCCTCATACGTTCCACGGCATCCAGCAGCTCAACCGCGTTGCTCACCGCCGCCACCACGTCGACTTCGCCCGAATCCTCCAGGAGGCGCCGAGTCCCTTCGCGGACCAGGTAGTTGTCCTCGGCGATGATCAGCCGCAGCTTCTCAGCCATCGGCCGGCAGACTGGCGCTCAGCGTCGTCCCCAACGAGTGAGAGCTGGTCACGTCCATCCGGCCGCCGAGGGCCTCGACCCGATCCTGGAGGCCACGGAGGCCGGAGCGGACGGCGGTCGAGGTGTCGAATCCCTTGCCGTCGTCGCTGACCTTGATCGTGAGACTGCCGCCGTCGGTACCAATGCGGACGACCGCGCGGGACGCCCCGGCGTGCTTCATCACGTTCGCCAGCGCCTCGCAGGCGATGAAGTAGCCGGCTGCTTCGACCTGCTCCGGGTAGCGTCTGGTGCGGGTCGTGGAATCCGCGTCGAGGACGACCTCGATCGGGAGCCGGTCAGCTCGGGAACGCACCGCCGCCACCACCCCGCCGTCGGTGAGGACGACCGGATGAATGCCGCTCGCCAGCTCCCGCAGCTCATCGAGCAGGCGGCCGGCGTCCGCCTGCACTTCGCCGAGGGTATCCGCGGCGAGCTCTGATCGGCGGCGGATCTGGTTGCGCGCGAGCCGTACCTTGGCCATCAGTGCCACGACATGCTGCTGTACGCCGTCGTGAATGTCGCGCTCGAGCCGCCGGCGTTCGGCATCCTGCGCCGCGACTATCCGCAGGCGGGACTCGGCCAGCTCGTCCACTCGTGCCTCCAGCTCTGCGGTCAGCCGCTGGTTGCGCATCAGCAGGCCCGCCTGTCCGGCGACGTCGCCCAGCAGACGCTCCGTGTCGGCGGCCAGCGATTCGGCGGGCTCGGCCACCACGAGGTGTCCGATCTCGTCGCCCCGGTGTCTGATCGGCAGAGAGCAACCCGCGAGGTTGGTCGCACCCTCAGGCCAGCCGGCGGCAAGCACGCGTTCGACTCCGACGTCGAGGTAAATCGCCGCCGCGGTGACGCTCGTGGATTCGACCAGCATCTGCAGCATACGGACGAGCATCTGCTCGCCCGGCCCGGTGTCGGCAACCATCTTCGAAACGCGGGAAAGGACCTCATGAGGATCGGCGCGGCTCCCGTAGACGAGGCGGTTGGCGAGCGATTGAGCGCGCTGGCGGACCGGTTGGAACGCGACTGCCACCACGGCTGTGGCGAGGATCGACAGCACGAAGCTCGATTGGTTTGTGCTGCCGATTAACGCGCCCGCACCGGCAACGACGAGGACGTAAGTGCCAGTCACGAAGACCGCGAGACCTGCGAACACCAGGGTCCGGTTGATGACGATGTCGATGTCATAGAGGCGATAGCGGAGGATGGCGACGGCGTAGGCCGCCGGCAACCCCACTAGCAAACCAGCAAAGCTCAGCGACCACAGGATGTCAGAGATCACGGGCACCCGCGAGAGCCCAGTCGGATACGTGACGATCTGCAGCGCGACTATCCAGGCGCCGACGTAGGCCAGCACCTTGAGCTGCTGCCGCTCCTCGCGCCGACTGCGGTGAAAGCGCCAGATCGGCGCGGCACCCGCCGCCAACACCGCCGCCAGGTAGATCCCGTTGATGGGCTTGAAGAAATGATCCTCGACGCCGGCGAGGATGGCGAGGCCGGCGGGATTGGCCCCAATCGCGCTTGGGTCAGGAGGTATCACGATCGGACCCGGTCGCAGCATCGTCATCAGGGCCAGCAGGACGCCGGAGGCGATCAGGGTAGCCCCGACGATCCACCAGCGCCGCGAAGGCGGGCGGCCGTCGGGAAAGATGAGCACAGCAAGCGGAATCGCGATGAGTACCGACCAGATCAGCCAGCCGAAGGTCCAGGTGGCCCAGATCCCAGCGGGCAAGGAGCCGGCCGCGATGCTTAGGGCCGTGAAGCCATAGGTGGCGACGCCCAGCGCAACGGAGCTCAGTAACCCGGTGGCGAGGAGGAGCCATCCGATTCGGTTGGCCGGCTGCCGCAACGCGATCAGGGCGCCGACGCACGCGTAGCAGAGCGCGCCCGCCATCAGCAGCAATTCGGGCACCAGCACGCCATGCAGATGGGTCGCCACGAGTCCGAGCGAACCGGCGATCAACATCGCGGAAAGCCCAAAGCCGCTCCAGGCCACGCGGGTTCGCAACCTGGCCCTCATGCCAAGCGCATCCTGCACCATCGGCGGCGCGGCGTCGAGGTGGCAGGCCGCCATCGCGGATAGGGGGCGGCCGCACCAAATCAGGTGGCGGCCCGGGTGTTGGGTGGGTTGGGCTCCTGCCTAAGGTGGCGTCGCAATGAAGACGCCGCTTTCAGCCGTCCCCACAAGGAGAACGTGATGACCACCTTGATTCGTCGTGGAATCTATGCGCTGCCTGCCGCCGGCGTCCTGACTGCTGTGCCCTGGCTGTTCATTCTCAGGGGCCCATCCCTGCAGACCGATCCGGACGGATATGCCCGCGGCCTCACCTCGGCCACGTCCGCGATCGCTGGCGATGTGTATCTGGCAGGTTTCATATGCCTGCTCTTCGGCCTGCTCGCCCTCTACGCGCACCTGGTGCGGACGCCCGCTGCGTCCTGGGCGGCCGGCGGCATGATCGTCTCGGTGGTCGGAGCCGCCGCGGCCCTACCGGTCTTCGGCGTCTTCGGACTGGCGTCCGCGATACTCGGCGACGTCTATCTCGCCGGCCACAAGGACGTGACCGCCGCAATGCTTCTGATGGGTGGTGGAACACCGAGCAACCGGCTCAACTCGTATTTCGGAGTGCTGATGCTCATCGCCCTCATCGGCTCCATCGCCAACGCGGTGGCGGTGTGGAGGTCGCGCACTCTTCCCAGATGGGCCGGCGTATTGCTTATTCCAGGCTCGGTGCTCTCGATGACGTTCGGCCCGCTGGCCTGGGCGGGAGCTCTGTGCCTGGTAGTCGGCGGCATCGGGCTGGCCCGGGGCGCTGATCAAGCTGGGGACCCGAGCCTGATGGCGACGCGAGCTGCGTGATGACGTGATCAAGGACGCGCGAGCGCCGACGAGCCGTTGGACGTTCCGCCTTCCTGGGGCTCCAACGCCGGCACAGCGGCACTATCAATCTCGACTTACTCCCGGCCGGGACGCCGCCGGCGCCGTCGTGACAGGCCCCGTGTTGGCCAGGCTTGTGAGTTCGTCCAGTTGGTTCGAATAGCGTCCCGCGAGGGCTATGCCTACTCTCCTTACGCCCAATCAGTTCCGCGACCAGCCCGACCATGGGCGCGACCTCATATGACAATGAGACGCTGATGAACTGGTTGCTTTTGCCCGAAGACGAACTCGACTTGGCGTTGCATCTAACGGATGCGCTAGGCCTTCGATTGGTTTCAGCAATTCCGACGGGCGAGATCGAAGGCGCGCCCAGAGATCTTCAAATGGAGCTGCCGCACGATCTACCCACCGACGGCATTTACGGCGTTCCGAGGGAGTTCGTTTTTTGGCGTCCTTCAAGTGGCCCAATCAGATTGCTTGGGGATAGGCCTGATGACCAGAACGACGACGTACGAAACCGCGTTGCACTTCGAATCACCAAAGAGGCCAGTCTTGATTGGCGTCAGTTTCTTGACTTGCAGCGGACGCCGATCATTCGATTCCATCGGTGCGTATGGCGTGGCGGGGACACACTGATGCCCGGATTGCTTCAAGGCATGGACTTGAAGGTAGGGGAGCACCCGCCTGAGATCATTAGGCTCCTAAGATCGATAAGCCTATGGCTCAAGCGCGAGGGCGAAAGGCTCAATCCATTCGACCACTGCAGCACTCTTCCCGTACCGCCCCCGCGAAACCAGTCACCGTTCGCGGTTTGGGCGCGCCCTGCCGCGCTTGCATGGGTGCGGGCCGGCGGCGATATTTGGCCCTGGACCGCCTGAGTGGCTAGGTGGTCTTTTAGCTGATCGTTCGAATCGCGTCAATGCCTGAGCGGACCTCGCCGCTGGTATACAGCGCGCGTCGCCTCGAATCTCGCCGAGGCCTAAGCCTTTCACTCAGATTCCGCGACGGGGACGTTCGCCCATTGCCCGTACCCCGTCGACCTCGGCGGGTTCTGGCGATATCTGCCTGGGATTGCTGTTCACGTCAGTAGCTTGTCGATCTCGTCCAGTCGGTTCGAATAGCGTCCTGCTAGGGCTACCATCCTGTCTCGCGCTTGAAAGTGCGCCCTGCGCGCGCCCGGCGAGGCTGAGATCGCGGGTTCGAATCCCGCCGGGGCTACCAAAAACGTGCGACCTCCTCGCGATTCGGCGTTCTTGGTGCCAAAGACGTCCATCACCCGGCCTGATTGGCGTTTTTGGCGCAAGACGCGCCACACCTACTTCCTTTCTACAACAGGCTGATCCGCCACAGCCGCCACGTGATACCCGGCGGCTCGAGTGAACCAGCCGTGACGAGCGGTACGTCGACCTGCTGATCGCCCAACACGATGTGGAGCTTGCCCGCCGACGACCCGCCCGCCACCGGCGCATCGACGGCTAGCGTCGGCGCGTCCAGGGTTTGTCGGACGGTCATGCCGGGCCATTCGACAAGGGTCACGTCGGTGGTCGACACCAGGTCCACGCGGCTTCCCCACGGCGTCCTGTATTCACCCACCACGCCGCCCCGCCCGACCACCTTGCGCACTCTGAGCGCGGCTTTCATCCCGGCGATCAGGTCCTCAGCGGCCTTGAATGCCGCGTCCAGGGTCGGCTGGCCCATCACGCAGCCGAACAGCGTCAGCGACTGGCCGTCGATCGTCGCGGCCGCGGCGAAGAGGAAGTTGGCGCCGAGGCTGAGTCCGGAGCCGGTCTTGATCCCGATGATTCCGCTCTGGCCGAGCGCCGAGTTGACGTTGTAGACCGTTCCTGCCACCGGCAGCGTCGCCTGGGGCCGGTTCACGATCTGCGCCAGCACGTCCTGCTGCATCGCGGCGATGCCGATGGCGACCAGGTCGCTTGGCGTGCTGACCGTCTGCACCGACACACCCGCCGGTTCGGCGAACGTCGTGTGCGAGAGGTGGAGCGCCGCCGCCCGCTGATTCATCTTCCCGACGAACGCGCTCAGCGAGCCGGCGTCCCACCGAGCGAGCGTCTCCGCGATGTTGTTGCCCGATGGAATGAGGAGCGCCTCCAGCGCCTCGTACTCGCTCAATCGCTCCCCGGCGGAAACGGGAACTACGGACTGCTGCCCGGCGGCGTCGGCGAGGTACGTCGCCACGTCCTGGTCCGTGATGATCAGGGTCGGTCCGGTCGCCCCCAATGCAAGCGGCTTGTCGTCGAGCACCACGAGCGCAGTCATCACCTTCGCCACGCTCGCCGCCGGTGTTGGGGCGACGTCGCCTGAGGCGGCGATCAACCCGAGATCCGAAGCGCCGACGGCCGCGGATCCCAGGCCCGGCCACGGCAGGCCTGGGGCGGTCCCGGGGACCACGTACTGGACCGGCCCCACGCCCGTTGCGGCGACCGCGGGAACCGGCTGCAGGTAGTCCCAGATGCCGATGGCGACAAGCGCCACGACAACGAGCAGACCAATCCTGCCCAGCGACGGAACCCACCGCCGCCGGGCAGAAATGCGTGCTGGTCGGCCCGGCCTGCGTAATGGCCCTCGGGCAGCCGTGGACGCTGTGCGGACCTCGACGGTCAGTCGGAAGCGCGCCAATTCTGGGTTATCTTGTACCGCACGTCTGATGGGGGGATGGCAACTTGCCCGGTGAGGCCGACCTCTACCGGGTGCTCCAGGTGGATCCGTCTGCCGATCACGACGTGATCGAAGCCGCCTACAAGCGGCTCGCTCTGAAATACCACCCGGACCGCAACAGCGACGACCCTCGTGCCGCCGAGCAGATGAAGCGGATCAACGAGGCTTTTCGTGTCCTCGGCAAGCCTCACCTTCGCGAGGACTATGACGCCCGCACCGGCGCCCGCCTCCCGCAGCTCGAGATCAGCCCGGCCGAGGTGGTGCTGCGCGCGATCGACCCCGCGGCTCGTGAGATCACCTTCTCAGTGCGTTTGCGTCAGGCCGCCGGCCCGGCGTTTGATCGCTCGAAGCACCAGATCGACCTCGCCCTGCTTCCCCCGTGGCATCACACCGACGTGCACTGGCACTGGAGCGACGACACGCTTCCCGCGAACGTCGAGTTCACGCTGGCCTTCGCCGACGGTTTTCTCGAGCCTGGCCAAACGATGAGCGGCGAGATCGAGCTCATCGTGACGGCGAGGGATCAGACGTGAGCAAGATCGTTCCGACTCCATCCGGAGCCGAACTGGAAGGTGCCACGGAGGCCAAGGTCGTCCGCATGGAGATGGGCCGCGACTCGACGAAGGCACTCGCCGATCTGGTTTTCGTGATCGACACGACCGGCAGCATGAACGACAAGATCGATGGGCTGATCGAGAGCTGTCAGTCGTTCGTCGACCGGCTTGCCAGCCGTCGCATCGATTGGGCCGCCGCCGTCGTCGGCTTCGGAGACCTGACCGTCGAAGGCGATCGAATCGTCGCGACTGCATTCAGCTCCAGCGCGGAGCGCGTGAAGACCCTGCTCCGCGGGCTACCGCGCTACTCGGGCGGAGGCAACGAGGGCGAGTCTTCGCTGGAGGCGCTGCAGGCCGCCCTGAATCAGCCCGGCTACCGCGACGGTGCAATGAAGGTCGTCGTTCTGATCACCGATGAGCCTGCGCTGCAGCGGAAGCTGCGCCCCTCGGAGATGACCGGGCGATTGCGCGAGGCCGGCGCGATCGCGTTCGTCCTGTCGCCCAACCTCAAGTATTTCCGCTCCATGGCCGGCGATACGGGAGGTCAGTGGTGGAACGTAGATTCCGGCGGCGACTTCTCCAAGATCCTCGCACTGTTCGACAAGATCGCGAGCAAGGTTGCCTCGACCGTGGCGGCCGTCCACAAGCTCACGGGCGGAAACGTGAAGGAGTACCTGAGCCTGCCTCCGTCAAAGAGAGGGGAGTAGGGTCACCCGGCACGGCGCGACAGACGCACGTGGCACACCGCGGGCGAGCTGACAAACTCCACGCACTCGTAGCGTGCCGAGGTGTCGACGTGTTCAAGGGGGCGCTCCCCGGCGCCCAGGAGCACCGGCACGATTGCGATGTGCATCTCGTCGATCAAGCCGGCGCGGAGGTACTGCTGAATTGTGGCTGCCCCTCCACCGAGCCGGACGTCGCGGCCGCCCGCCGCCTCGAATGCGCGCTCGAGCGCCGCTTCGATGCCATCGGTGACGAAGTGAAATGTCGTTCCACCACGCATCGCGACGGATGGCCGCGGGTGATGGGTCAGCACGAACACCGGGTGGTGGTAAGGCGGGTCGTCGCCCCACCATCCGGTCCAGTCCTCGTCCTTCCACGGGCCGCGGATCGGCCCGAACATATTGCGGCCCATGATCGTCGCGCCTATACCGCGGGTTCCTTCCGCCATGAACTGCTCGTCCAGGCCCTCATCGCCTCCTTCCGTGCCGATCATCTGGCGGCCGGTGCGAGTTTCGAACACCCACTCGTGCAGCCTGGGTCCGCCAACGCCGAGCGGGTCGTCGAGGCTCTGGTTCTTACCGGCCATGTAGCCGTCGATCGAGATCGAGATGTTGTGGGCTCGAAGCTTGGGCATGTTCACCTCCGCCTGTTAGGACCGACCTTGCGGCCCAAACTCATCGGCTCGCGGGTTTGCGGCCTACATACAGCGTTTGCTTGCCGAGCAACCACCAGGCGGGGGGAAACGCGAGGTAGGCCCGCACCAGCAACGGGTGTTGCGGGAAGCGGCTCTTGGTCGTGTAGGGCATGAAGCGCACGATGACCTTCTCAGTCTCGAAACCCGCCATGGTGGCGGCCTCGGCCAGGCTCTTGTCGGTCAACGCTGTCTGGTGGTCGATGAAGTCCCAGTACGCGCCGCCGATCAGCCGGATGTTGGGCTGCATGACGACGACGCGGCCGCCGGTACGCAGAAGTGCGTAGGCGACCCGCAGCTGCTCGAGGACCGCCTCCGCCGAGCTCAGGTGCTCGAGGTAGTTGCTGAAGAAGGCCGCGTCGAAGTAATCGTTCGGCATGACCGCCGCCAGCTCGAGTCCGCTTGCCTGCACGAAGCGCACGTCGCGCGGCAGCTCCGCCGACATGTCCCGGATGTCCGTCGCCCAGCGCTCAGCCGCAGTGATGTTCCGGATGAAATAGCCGAGGTCGCATGCGACGTCGACGACGCGGCCATCGCGCGTCACGTAGCGCTGGAGGTATCGCCCCAGCTCCTTCCAGATGAGCTCCTTCGAGTTCCGGTCGCCCGCGCCGAATCGCAGCTCATAGACCTGCTTCAGGTTGATCGCCGGTGCGTGCGTCTCGTGGTCGGGCTTCTCTTCCCGGCGGCCTCCTCGAATCATCAGGGCACGCACATTGTGGCGTGTAGGCACTCGGTGGTTGCCTGCTGCTAACGTTGCGCGTTCATGGAGACGGCCGCGCCCGGCTCGTCGACCGCTGACGAGCCAGACGAGCCGAAAGACGCCGAGCCGGTGGAGAAACCCAGCCCGGAACCCAGGCCCGAGACACCTCGACACTCCCGGCGTCGCGCGCAGCTCGCCGCAGCGATCGCGTGGGTCGCCGGGCTGGTGGCGCTGACCTTTCCCTCGTATCCCGTACTGCCTGCGATCGGGATCGATCCCTCGTGGCAGATCGCGATGATCCTCGCGTTTCAGCGACACCTCAGCTTCGGCACCGACGTCATCTGGATCTATGGGCCGTACGGGTGGCTCGACGTGCCGTTCTTCTTCGACCTCACGCTCCCGCGCATCGCCATCCTCGCCAACATCGCGGGGAGCGTTCTGTTCTTCACCCTGCTCGCGTCGCAGCTGTGGCGTCGCGGAGCGCACGCGCTGCTCTGGGTGGTCGTAGCGCTCGTCATCGGGCTCGTCGTCGAGTGGGACGCATACATCACCCTCGGCGCCTCGCTCGCCTTGTCGGCCATCCTGCTCCTGGTCTCGGCGTTTGACGCGACCAGTGCGCGGTACCGGGTCGGCGGCCCGATCGCAGCTGGCGCCCTGCTCGGCCTTGCGTCGCTGATCAAGGGTTCGGACTTCGTCGTCGCGTCCGCTCTGCTCGTCGTGGCGCTGGCCTATGCCCTCCTGTTCCAGCACCGCCACCTTGCCGTCGCGCCCCTCGGCACCGTCGTGTCATTCGTCGTGTTCTGGGTGGCGGCGGGGGATTCCGTCACCGCCATTCCGGCCTACGTGCGCGCCGTCTACGAGGCTGCGTCCGGTTACAGCGGTGCGATGCAGCGAGACCAGCCGTACGCGGTGATCCTCGGCGTCGCCGTCCTGACCATCGGGCTGCTCGTCTACGGCGCCGCCATCGCCCTGTTTACGCGCGATCAGCTGACGGCGTTCGCCCTGAGCCTCTGCGCGCCGGTTGCATTCGTCGTCTTCAAGGAGGGTTTCGTCCGCCATTCGTATCCGTCCTTCGTCGAACCCGTGCTCGTCATTCTGTGCGTGCTCGCGCCGGTCGTGGTCCCGCGTCCATCGCCGAGCCTTCTCGTCCTCAGGTCGTTCAGACCGGCATGGTGGTGGGTGACCGGGTTGATGGTGGGTGTCCTCCTGACCACGTACTCGGGCGGCCCTTTTTTCGTCGAAAACCGCATTCAGGCGGCAGCCTCGTTGCGCAAGGTCGTGAGCAGCACGATCGACCCATCCTTCCGCCGGCAGCAGCAGGACCGCATCACGGCCGCCATCCAGGACCGGTACCCGCTGTCGGCCTTCGACCTGGCCACGCTGCGCACCGGGTCCGTCGATGTGATGCCGTGGGACACCGATCTCGTCTACGGCTACGGACTGGACTGGCGGCCACGACCGGTTCTCCAGTCGTACGCCGCCTACACGCCTTACCTCGACCATGCGGATGCAGCGCACCTCGCGTCGAGCGACTCGGCGCGGTACATCGTCTATTACTTCTATGACTACGCCGGCGAGCTCGACAATCGGTACGCGCCCTACGACGAGCCGGACGCTTATCGGGCCCTGCTGGAAAATTACAGGGTGCTCGACACTGGCGGGCCGCTGATCCTCGAAAGGCGCACCTCGCCCACCTCGAGCGATGCGTCGGCGTTGGGAAGCACGTGCGCGGACGTCGGCGCGTGGATCTCGGTGCCCGACGGAGGATCTGGACGGTACGTCTACGCCAATGTCCGCCTTCCGTATTCGCTCGCGGGTCGGGTGCTGAACACCGTCTACAAACCCGCGCCGGTTTTCATCGCCTTTCAGTACGGGGCCGGATCGACATCGCCGAGCTACAGGCTCATCGACGCGGTCGCCGGGGATGGGCTGCTGATGTCCGGATACGCGGCAGACCAGTCTCAGTTTGCGGATCTCTTCCAGGGCCAGGTCGACAACCCTGTGACGGCCTTCCAGGTCAGCGTGCCTTCGGGTTCCGGCGACTACGCCGGCCAGGTGTGCGTCGACTTCGTCAGTCGCGCCGCGCCCGCCAGCAGCTAGGACGCTTTCCTAGCTGACGGTCTCGTCCCAGGTCTGCGCGTCCGCACCGTCGGCGTGATCGTTGACCCACTCGAACGGCTGCACCAGCTCCCTCAACGCAAGCTCGTAGTGAAAAGCGCCCGCAGTCGTCGCGACCCCCTGGAACGCAAAACTTCTCGAGTCGCCTGCGTTCAGGTTGCCGCAGTCGAACGCGGACTGCTCCGATGCCACCGCGCAGCCCGCGAAGTCCGTCACCTGGTGGCGCTCGAACCAGCGGTCCTCGCTGCGAAAGACCAGGCCGAGGTGGGGGATGAGAGGACCGGTGTTGGTCACCTTGATGACCAGCTGGACGGACTCGCCGACCTTCGCCTTGTCGGAGGCGACGGCGCTCACCGTGGCGGTCAGGGGCTGGGGTGGCGAGCACGGGCCCGAGGCCAGAAGAATCGCGACCAGCAGGGCGGGTTTCAATCGGGCCCTCGATCCCTTAACTCAGCGCTAAACGGCTAGGGGGTATTCTCTCCAACTTGCGTCCCAAGCAGCAGTCCGTAACTCACCCGCACCGATGTTCGTTCTAGGTGCCGTGAGGACCGGGGTAGTGCTCCTCCTTGTCGTCGCGGCAGTCGCCGGCTGTACGGCGAACGGTCCGCTGACTCCTCAGACGAGCCCATCGGCGAAGCGCCCGAGCCCAAGCCCGTCGCCGAGCCCGAGTCCCGAGGCGAGCCCGAGTCCCTCTCCGTCACCCTCGCCCACGGCCCCGCCGAGCCCCGTCGCGGTTCCGGCTTGGGCGGCGATGCACGGCAGCTGCGTCGGCTCCCCGGCAACGGCTGAGGCGGTGCTCCTGCTCCAGGGAGCTCCCAACCCGGTCTTGGCCGACGTGTCGGACGCGAAGACGCCGAAGACCGTGTGCGGGATCAGCGGAGGGAACTTCCAGCCGGAGCTGGTGACCCAGACGATGATCTCGTGGTACGCGACCCAGGGCAGCCCGACCACGCAGGGAACGAGCGTCATCGCCGTGCTCGACCTCTTCACCGGCACCTCGACCGTGGCCGCGAGCTGGTCGGGCGGCAACTTCATGGACGGGCTGCACGCCTGGAGCCCTGACCGGGGCTTTCTCGCATACATCGCGTCCGATCCCACGGCGGTCACGCTCCACCTGCTGAGCGGCGGGGGGGATCGGGTGGTGGCGACGCTCGGGCCGGTGACCAATCGCGGATTCAACCCGAGTGAAGACGATTCGTACCTGGCGTTCTCCCCCGACGGCGCTTACTTCGCCCTCGTCCAGACGTTCACCGGCAGTGGCGACCAGCTTCAGGTGCGGCGGACCATCGACGGCAGCCTCGCGTTCAGCCTAGCCCGCGGCACGATGGCGACCTGGGGCAGCGTGGGGAGCCGTCTCTACTACCGCATGCCGAGCTCGAGCGTGATCCAGGTCTGGGATTCGAGCAGCGGCGTGGCGCAGGCCTTTGGACAGCAGCTGACATGGATTCGACCGCGCGCCGACGCCGGGGACGACAACCTTGTCTTCACCGTGCGTGACACCTCGGGCACGCCTCACGTCTGGCTGTACGGCCACGGCGGACGCTCGGGGTCGCAGCTGCCCAACGTTCGCTCTTCGCCCACCTGGCTGAACTCCACGACCTTCTTCTATGTGGAGGAGGCGCCGTGCTCACCCAACTGCGGGATCGGCCCAGCGTGGCAGCCCAGCGGGAAGACCTTCACCTACGACATCGCGGCGCAGGCCGAAAGCGTCTCCAAGATCAGCCAGGTCTACGGCGCCTGGCCTCGGCCAGGCCAAACATGACCTACGACGGTCCGGGGGGTGCGATCATGACGCCGACCCCGATGGACCAGGTCACGGAGCAACCCGGAGTCGGAGCACCCGACGCGTACGTCCCGCCGCCACCTCGACCACGGCCGCTGCGGCCCCTGGCCTGGGTGCGGAGATTCCAGATGGGGGAGCGGCGCTGGTGGACGGCGGCCCTCGCGGCGACGCTGCTCATCACGGCGTTCGGGCTCGGGGTTCTGTACGTCGACGATTCGAACAACCAGGCGACGATTCGCACCCTGACCACGCAGAACGAGTCGCTGACCGGGCGCAACCAGATCCTGCTCGACCAGCTCAAGACGACGCAGACCAACCTGACGGCGACCCTCGGCGAGCTGGCGACCACCAAGGCCGCGCTGGCTCATCCGCACCTCGTCCTGTGGAACTTCCCGCAGCAGATCAAAGACAACACGTGGTACCTGGCCGGCGGAGTGCCCGACACGTTCACCTACCACCTGCAGGCGACCTCCAACGGACCCATGCTCGTCAGCATCCTCACGCTCGAGGACTTTGCGAAGGCGCTGCAGTGCGTCGACTTCGGAGGCGGTGTGACGAACTACTGTATGCACCACTCCGGCACCCCGACCAACAGCTGGTTGAACGTGACCAGCGTCAACTACGACTTCCACCTGGCCGAAGGCTGCGCCGACTACGTGGTCGTTTTCACCGCTCCTTCGGCGGTGACGGTGACGCCGAACGTCAGCGTGACCTACAACCCGGCGACCTCCCTGACGGGCGCCTGCGCGGGCTAGACCTGAAGAATCTGAGCTAACTCGGAATCTTCGGTCAAAAGTTAGGGTAACCTATCTTTGATGATAGGCGCACCCCCAGTCAGCGTTAGGGAAACCCTCACTCGTTCGCAGGAGGATTACCTCAAGGCGCTCTACCTCCTGGGAGGCGACGAGCATCCCGTTCCGACCCGCGAGCTGGCCCAGCGTCTCGGGATCTCCTCGCCGAGCGTGAGCGAGATGGTCACGCGGCTCTCCGCCCAGGGCCTGGTCGAGCACGACCGCTACCGGGGACAGCAGCTGACCCGTGACGGGCGCAAGGTGGCCCTCGAGCTGGTGCGGCACCACCGCCTGCTCGAGATGTTCCTGGTCCAGGTGCTCGGCTACAGCTGGGACGAGGTCCACGACGAGGCCGAGCGCCTCGAGCACGTCATCTCCGAGCGCATGGAGCAGCGCATCTTCGAGCTGCTGGGCCGGCCCGAGCTCGATCCCCACGGCCACGTCATCCCCACGCTGGGCGGAAGGGTTCGCCAGTCCAGCCACCGCGCGCTCAGCGAGTGCACGGCGGGGGAGAAGGTGACGGTGCAGGGCGTCTCCGATGACGACCCCGGCAAGCTTCGCGAGCTGCAGCGTCGCGGCCTCGTGCCGGGCGCGCGTCTGGTGATCGTCGCCGGCAGCCAGTTCGAAGGCCCGATCGACCTCAAGCTGAAGGGTCGCCGGGAAAGCGTTCCCCTCGGCCTCGCCCGGGCCGTTTTCGTGGCGACGACTCCCAGCTGATGGCCGAAGCGGTCAAAACGGTCATCACTCAGCCCATGGTCCTGGGCGCGGAGCGCGCCCTGCCGGGCGAGCTTCGCGTGCTGCGAGCGGCGGAGCGATCGCTCACCGGGGAGCGCCGAGGCATCCGTGCCGTGATGCCGTTCCTCGGTCCCGCCTTCATCGCGGCGGTCGCCTACGTCGACCCCGGCAACTTCGCCACCAACATGGCGGGTGGATCGCAGTTTGGCTACATGCTGCTGTGGGTCGTGCTCGCCGCCAACCTGATGGCGATGCTCATCCAGTCGATGAGCGCCAAGCTCGGCATCGCCACCGGGCGCAGCCTGCCCGAGGTGTGCCGGGATCGCTTCCCCCGGCCCGTCGTGATCTTCCTGTGGGTCCAGGCTGAGCTGATCGCGATGGCGACCGACCTGGCCGAGTTCGTCGGGGCTGCGCTCGGCATCTACCTCGTCTTCGGCATCCCGCTCTTCGTGGCGGGCCTGCTCACCGGCGTCCTCGCGTTCACCATCCTCGGGCTGCAGGCGTGGGGCTTCCGCAGGCTCGAGTCGGCGATCGCGGGTCTGGTCGGCGTGATCGTGATCGCCTTCGGCCTCGAGGTGCTGAGGGCCGACCCGAACTGGGGCCTGGTGGCCAGCAACACGCTGGTGCCTCACCTCGATGGCAGCGCGTCCATCCTGCTCGCCGCCGGAATTCTTGGCGCCACGGTGATGCCGCACGTCATCTACCTGCACTCGGCGCTGACGCAGAAGCGCATCGTCGGCGCGAACCCGGAAGCCAGGCGCAAGATCTTCCACTTCGAGCTCGTCGATGTCGTGATCGCGATGGGGATCGCCGGCGTCATCAACATCGCGATGCTCACGATGTCGGCCGCTGTTTTCGGCGCCCGCGGCATGACCAACGTCGGGGCGGACCTCACGCAGGTCTTCAGCGGGCTGGATCACTATCTCGGCGCCCACAGCGGCCTCATCTTCGGTGTCGCGCTGCTTGCCTCGGGTGTCTCCTCCTCGTCGGTGGGCACCCTGTCCGGCCAGGTCGTCATGCAGGGCTTCATTCGCCGCCAGATCCCGGTCTTCCTGCGCCGCGCGATCACGATGGTGCCGGCGATGGTGCTGATCGCCAGCAACTTCGACCCGTCGCGGGCACTGGTCCTCAGCCAGGTCCTGCTCTCGTTCGGAATCCCGTTCGCGATGATCCCGCTGGTGATGTTCACGCGCAACAAAGCGCTGATGGGCAACCTCGTGAACAGCAAGCTGACCAACCTGGCCGCCTACGCGGTCGCGGCGCTGATCATCTGCTTGAACCTGTTCCTCGTCTACCAGACGTTTTTCCGAACCGCATAAGCTTCGCCCGTGAAGCTTGGCGTCAGCGTCGGGTACTGGGGCCTCGGCCTGACCGCCGCGGACCAGCTCGAGATCGCGCAGGCCGCAGAGGCGCTCGGCTACGACTCGGTCTGGACCGCGGAGGCTTACGGCTCGGATGCGGCGACGGTCCTGGCCTGGCTGGCCGCCGGCACCAGCCGGATCAAGCTTGGCTCGGGCATCTTCCAGATCCCGGCCCGCAGCGCCGCGATGACCGCGATGACCGCGGCGACCATCGACAACCTGTCGGGCGGCCGGATGCTCCTTGGTCTGGGCGCCTCGGGCCCGCAGGTGTCGGAGGGATTCCACGGCGTGCGCTTTGCGAAGCAACTGCAGCGCACGCGCGAGTACGTCGCGGTGGTGCGCCTGGCCCTGGCCAGGCAGAAGATCGAGTTTCATGGTGAGACGCTCGAGCTGCCCCTGCCCGACGGTCCGGGCAAGGCGCTGAAGCTGACGATCCGCCCCGTCCAGGAGCACATCCCGATCCTGCTCGCGGTGCTCGGCCCGAAGAACGTTGCCCTGGCGGGCGAGATCGCGGACGGATGGCTGCCGGTCTTGTTCTCTCCCGAGCACACGAAGTCCCTGCGCGGTCCGCTCGAAGAGGGCGCGGCCCGGGCCGGCCGCTCGCTCGACGACTTCCGGATCTGCCCGGCCGTCAACGTGATGATCACGGACGATGTCGAGAGCGCCCGCAACTCGATGCGGCCGATCCATGCTCTCTACATCGGCGGCATGGGGTCGCGGGAGCAGAACTTCTACAACCGGCTCGTGGCGACATACGGTTTCGAGAAGGCGGCGCAGGAGGTGCAGGACCTTTACCTGGCCGGCCGCAAGACGGAAGCCATGTTCGCGCTGCCCGACGAGCTCATCGACCTGCTTTCGATCGTCGGTCCACGCGACAAGGCCAAAGAGAAGATCCGCGCCTTCGCTGACGCCGGCGTGGACACCCTGATCGTGTGGCCGATCATGCCGGATCAGGCAGAACGCAAGGAGCAGCTCCGGCTGGTCGCGGAGCTGGCGCAGAAAATCGGCTAGCCAGTCACCGCTGCGCGAGCTCTACGGCTCGCGGCTGCAGCGTGACGACGCGCAGCTGTTGTGGGTGCTCGTCGGCCTCGCCGCCGCGACCGCGATCGCGGCCGCGCTGGTGAGCCTGGCGCAGGGGACGGTCGCGTACACCGGCATCTACCTCGCTCTCGGGACCTTCGTCGTGTGCCTGGTCGTGATGGGCGTGGCCGTGCTGCGCCTCCGCACGAACTACAGCGTCGCCGGCTGCCTGTGGTTCCTCACGGCGGTCGTCGCCTTCCAGCTGCTGAGCATCGTCGTGATGTGGGTGAGCCTCCTGACGGGCTGGTGGGCCACCGGTCAGCCTGCGTATCACGTCGGACTGAGCGCAGCCGTCGGACTGGTGCCGCTGCTGGCCGGGATCTGGAAGCTCGGGCGTAAGCTCACCTCGATTCCTTGAACCAGCCGCAGCCCCTCGTCGACTACAACCTCTTCGACGCTGACGCGCCGCTGCGCGAATCGCTGGAGCGCGAGGGCGGTTCGTGGGCGCACGAGCTGGTGCGCGAGCTTGGCGCGATGGCCGGCACACAGCAAGCGATCGACTGGGGATTCCAGGCGAACGCCAATCCGCCTCAGCTCCGCACTCACAACCGTTTCGGCGACCGGATCGACGAGGTGGAGTTCCATCCGGCCTGGCACGAGCTGATGCAGGTCGCGATCGGCCACGGCCTGCACGCGCTGCCCTGGCGCGAGCCCCGGCCTGGGGCCCACGCGGCGCGCGCGGCGGCCTTCTACGTCTGGTCTCAGGTAGAGGGCGGCCACGGCTGCCCGGTCTCCATGACCTACGCGGCGATCCCGACCCTGCGGCAGGCGCCCGGCCTCGCGAGGCAGTGGGAGCCGCTCGCGACGACTCTCGACTACGATCCCGGACTTCGGCCCGCGGCGACCAAGCGAGGCGTTCTCTTCGGGATGGCCATGACCGAGCGCCAGGGCGGTTCCGACGTGCGTGCCAACACGACACGCGCGGTGCCCACGGGCGCCGACGGCGAGCATCTGCTGACTGGACAGAAGTGGTTCTGCTCGGCGCCGATGTGCGACGCGTTCCTGGTCCTAGCGCAAGCGCCGGGCGGCCTCTCCTGTTTCCTGCTGCCTCGTGTGCTGCCCGATGGAGAACGCAACCGTTTCCACATCCAGCGCTTGAAGGACAAGCTCGGCAATCGATCCAACGCGTCGTCGGAGGTCGAGTTCGACGGCGCGTGGGCGGTGCTGGTCGGGGAGGAGGGGAGGGGAGTCAGGACGATCATCGAGATGGTCAACCACACGCGCCTTGACTGCGTGATCGGGTCGGCCTCACTGATGCGACAAGCGGTCGCGCAGGCGACGCACCACACGGCTCATCGCCAAGCATTCGGCAAGCTGCTCACCGACCAGCCGCTGATGGTCAACGTCCTCGCCGACCTCGCCATCGAGTCCGAGGCCACGACGATCCTGATGATGCGGCTCGCCGGCGCGTTCGACCGCGCGGCCGACCCGACGGAGAGCCACTTCCGCCGGATCGGTGTCGCGATTGCGAAGTACTGGACGTGCAAGCGAGCGATCGAGGTGGTGGCCGAGGCGCTCGAGTGCCACGGGGGCAACGGCTACGTCGAAGAGTCGATCCTGCCGCGACTCTATCGCGAGGCGCCCCTCAACTCGATCTGGGAGGGCTCCGGGAACGTCAACGCGCTCGATGTGCTGCGCGCGATGCAGCGCGAGCCAGAGACGGTTGGCGCCTACCTGCAAGAGGTCGATGCCGCGCGGGGCATGGAGGCCGCGTTCGACCACGCCGCGGATCAGCTCAAGGACGAGCTGATGCGCTCCGAAGAGGCCGAGTCGCGCGCGCGGCGGCTGGTCGAACGCATGGCGGTCGTGCTGCAAGCATCCCTGCTGGTCCGCTTCGGCGATCCCGGTGTGGCTACGCTGTTCTGCGCCTCGCGGCTGGATCGCGATTGGGGACATGCGTTCGGCACCCTCGCGCCTCGGCCCGAACTCAAGTCGGTGATCGAGCGGCACCGTCCGCGTTTCCAACAGGAGGGATGATTCAAGAGCTCGAAGGGATGACCCACGCCTGGGAAAGGTCGCCTGTCGCACAGGTACCGCCAGGCGAGTTAATCCTGGTTACCGACTTTGACGGGACCCTGGCGGAGGTGGTCCAGGATCCTGCCGCGGCGCGGGCACGACCCGAGGCCCTCGCGGCGCTCGGCGAACTCGTCGACCGTCTGGCCGACGTGATCGTGCTCAGCAGCCGGCCGCCGGCCCAGCTCGAGGCTGTAGTGCAGGTACCCGGGGTGAGGCTGATCGGCGACAGCGGCCTGGCCGTGCCGCGGCACGCTCAAAAGGAGGCCCTCGACCGCTTCAATGCCGAGGCAGGACGGCTCCTCGAGCGGATGCAAGGCTCCTGGCTCGAGGTCAAGCCGGCCAGCACCGCCATCCATTTCCGCAGCACGACCATCAGTGGCGAGGAGATGCTGCGCCTGCTCCAGCCGCTGCTCG
Organism: Candidatus Limnocylindrales bacterium; assembly: GCA_035473355.1. GTDB lineage: Bacteria > Chloroflexota > Dormibacteria > Dormibacterales > Dormibacteraceae > 40CM-4-65-16. The sequence goes on along the minus strand of DATIOJ010000006.1, from coordinate 6,514 downwards.
AAGGCGCGCGCCTGTCCGCCGCGCTCGGCCGCAAGGTGATCGAAGTCCACGCGCCGAAGGCGGGCAAGGGGAGCGCGCTTGCCGCGTTGCTGCCGGCCGAGGATCCGGGCGGGGTCGTCTGCTTCGGCGATGACGAGAACGACCGCTCGATGTTCGAGTACGTCTCAACTCTCGACGTCCCGCACATGTGCATCGGCGCGTGGTCACCCGAAGCGCCGCCTGACCTGTTCGACCTTTGCGACCTCGTCGTACAGGGTCCCGCGGGAGCGACCGCCGTCCTGCAGGAAATCGCGGAGTGGGCGAAGAGGCGCGACTAAGACGCCCGGTTGAAGACGAGGTCGCGAAGGTCCTGCACCTGGTTGCTGATCCACCTCGCGATGTCGTTGGCGCGCACTACCTCCCTCGCGCGCTCGTTCATCGCATGGCGATCCTCGAGCGGCATCGTGAGGGCCGTGTAAATCGCCGCGGCGGTCGCTTCGACGTCGAACGGGTTGATCGACAGGACATTGCCGCGAAGCTCCTCGTGCGCGCCCGCGTTCTCTGAAAGCACGATCACGCCGTCGTTGCGATTGACCAGCGCACCTTCCTTGGCCACCAGGTTCAGCCCGTCATAGACGGGGTTCACGAGCAGGACGTCGAAGTTCTTGAGAGCGGCGACCGCCTTGCGCTCGCTCTCGGCGACCTCGAGACGTATTGGTTGCCAGGCCTCGGTGCCGAACTCGCTGTTTATGCGCCCCGCTGACTGCCGGATGTTCCTCAGGTAGCGGCTGTACGCGGCGACGTCCTGCCGGGACGGCTGCAAGAACGCCCAGAACTGGACATTGCCCTTCAGCTCGGGGTGGTAGCGCAGCATCTTTTCGTAGGCGATGAAACCGCGCACGATGTTCTTGGACGGATCGGTGCGGTCGATGCGCGCGATCAGGTGCGGCGGCCGCCACTTCGCGATGTCCTCCTCCTGGCGGCGAACGCCCCGAGATCCAGCCAGGCGCGTGGTCGCGCTGACATCGACGGAGATGGGGTAGTGCCGGGCGTACACGATGCGACCCGCGGTGACGACTGCGCGCTCGCGTTCGTCCACCTGCAACCCAAGGTTCTCCTCGCACGTGAGAAGGAAGTTGCGCACGTCGAGGCTGGACTGAAATCCGACAATGTCACAGCCCAGTAGTCCCTCGAGGATCGGGTCGCGCATGTGCTTGGGCAGGACCTTCCAGTACTGCGGCGTCGGCCAGGGGACGTGGACGAAATGCTGGATGAGCGCGCTGGGCATCGCTTCTCGGACCAGCTGCGGGACGAGGTACAGCTGGTAGTCGTGCACGAGCACCAGCGCCGGGTGCGGCGCCGCGCGCGCAACCTCGATGACTTTGGAGGCCATCTGCCGGTTCACGGCCACGTAGCCCTCCGTCCACGCCTGGTGGATCCGCTCGTCGATGACCGGCTCGTTGCCGAGGTCCCACAGGTAGTGCTGGATGAACCACAGCACCGGGTTCGCGATCACGGAGTAGTACATCTCGTACTCCTCGCGCGAGGGGGTTGCGTAGTGGAGCTGGCCCGTGCCGCGCGCGAGCCGGACCTTCAGGCCGCCCGGTGACGCGAGGGCAAGCTTGCGTTCGTCGTCGGTGCGCGCGCACGCGACCCACTCGGCGCCCGTGGCCTCCGCCAGCGTTCGCAGCGCGGTGACCACGCCCCCGGCGCCCCGACGGAACACCCCGTCCTCGCGCGGGTCCTGCGGACCACGGTTGCTCGCGAGGATCGCCGTTCGGCCCGGCAGCGTCCGGGCCACGTAGCCTCGGAGGCTACCGTCCGTCTGCGAGCGTCCCCACCAGAAGCGAGCGGTCGATGGGCGCCTCGCGCACCCTGACGCCGGAAGCGCGCGAGACGGCGTTCGCGAGCGCCGCCGTTCCAGGTATCGCGGGCGGTTCGCCGACACCTTTCGCGCCAAGCGGCCCCACCGGCGACGGCACCTCTATCAGCCGGACGTCGATTTCCGGAATCTGGTCCGCGGCGGGAAGCTCGTAGTCGAGGAACGACCCGGAGCGGAGCTGGCCGTCGGCGTCGTAGGCGAGCTGCTCGCCCAGGGCGCGGCCAAGCGCCTGCGTCGCGCCTCCATGGATCTGGCCTACCACCTCCGGCGGGTTGATCGCGTGGCCGACGTCCTGGATCGCGGCGTAACCCGTGAGCTTGTAGGCGCCAGTCTCTCGGTCGAAGCGGACCCGCGCGAGGTGGACGGTGAACATCGGCGACGCCGCCTGGACGGCCGAACGGCCCGTCGCCTGGACCGGCTTGTGCCGGCCCATGAACTCGGTGCTGAGGCGGATCAGGTGCGTGATCTCGACGGATCGGTTGGGCGCACCTTTGACGGCAACCCTGCCGTCGATGATGTCGAGGTCCTCGGGAGCGGCCTCGAGCTCCTCTGTGGCGATCTCCAGCAACTGGCGCCGCGCCTCTCGGGCCGCCTCGTACACGGCCCCTCCCACGCTGTACGTCACCTGGCTTCCGCTGGACGTGGTGCTGAAGGGGGCGGTGACCGTGTCGCCAACCTCGACCCGCACTCGATCGGGTGAAACCCCGAAAGCCTCGGCCGCGATGATCGCGAGGCCGGTCGCCGTGCCGCTGATGTCGGGAGATCCGACGACCACCGAAACGGTGCCGTCCGGCTCGACGCGGCAGCCCGCCGCGGAGGGAGTTCGGGCGCCGCCCCAGGCGCCCAGCGCAACGCCGACCGCCTCGCCTTCGCCGATCGGGCTGGTGTACACGGGGTGCCGCCGCGCTTCCTCGAGCACCTCGATCGAGGCGATGCGGGGCCACGGCCTCCCGTCGGCCGAGGGGTCACCCTCGCGCGAGACGTTGGCCAGCCGGAGCTCGATGGGATCGATGCGGAGCTCCAGGGCCAGCTCGTCCAAGGCCGATTCGAGAGCGAAGAAGGCCTGGGTGGCGCCTGGTGCGCGATAGGCGTCGGTGGGCGTCTTGTTGGTCGAGACCTCGTAGCCACGCACGTCGTAGTTGGGGATCCGGTAGGTGCCGCCCATGAAGTTCGCCGTCAGGCCGGCGTGCCAGCCGGCGGTGGCGCCGTTGTCGTAGTGGAACCGCGCGCGCAGGCCGACCAGCGTACCGTCGCGCTTCGCCCCCAGCTCGAGGTCGAAGCTGGCGGCCGGCGCGGGGTGACCGAGCACGAACTCTTGCGACCGGTGCAGCGCGAGCCGAACCGGCCTCCGCACCCGGAGCGCGAGGAGCGCGAGCAGCCGCTCCAGCAGCTCGATCTTGCCCCCGAAGCCTCCGCCGACGGGCATCGGGATGACCCGGACGCGGTGGGGCGCGAGGCCGACGAGGTCGGCGACGCTGTCGCGCACGACGAACGGTCCCTGGGTCGACGACCACACCGTCAGCCCGCCCTCGGGTTCCGGGCGAACCACGGCCACGTGAGGCTCTATGAAGGACTGGTGCGCACCCGCGATGCGGTAGGTGCCACGCACGACCACGTCCGCGCCGGCCAGCGCGGAATCGACGTCGCCACGCTTGAGGTGAGCGACTCCGCTGACGTTGCGCGGCCGTTCTTCCGGCGCGTCGTCGGCGGCCGCGGACCCGCCGTGCAGTGACGCGTCCTCGTCGCTTGCTTCTTCGTCCTCTTCGAGGACCAGCGGCGCGTCGCCCCGCATGGCCTGGACGGGATCGACGAGCGGTGGCGTTTCCTCGAAATCGACGGCCACCAGCGCCGCCCCGTCCGCGGCTGCCGGCTCGCTTTCGGCGATGACGGCCACGACCGGCTGCCCGACGAAAAAGACGCGACCGACCGCCAGCGGCCGATCCGGTCCGGCGATGTCGCGATCGCCCAGGTCCGCTCCAGTGACCACATCCACCACGCCAGGCAAACGCCGGGCCGCGTCCACGTCGATGCTGCGGATCCGTCCGCTGGCGACAGGGGACAGCACGAGCTGCACGTGGAGCAGGCCGGCGAAGTTGAGGTCGGCGGTGAATTGAGTCGCGCCGGTGACCTTCTCACCACCTTCCTGGCGCCGCCTCCCCCTGGCGGGTACGCTCATCACCCGGAGATGCTACGCATCGGCGTATGTGCCGCGCTTACGGCGCTCCTTCTCGGTGCGTGCAACGACGCCACGAGCCCGGTCGTCCCGAAGCCCACCGGCCTCGCGAGCGACCAGACGCTTCGCTTTCCCATCCAGCACGACGTCAGCACTCTCGACCCGGCGATGATCGACACCGAAGCCGAAGCAGAGATCGCTCACAACCTCTTCGACGGCCTTCTGAAGTACGACAGCAACCTCAACATCTCGCCGGACATCGCCGCGTCGATGCCAACCATCTCGGCCGACGGCTTGACCTACACGTTCAAGCTCCGCACCGACGTGACGTTTTCCAACGGTGACAAGGTCACCTCGCAGGACGTCCTCTATTCGTGGAACCGCGCAGCCGCGATGCAAGGGCCCTACGCCGTGAACCTGTCCGCGATTGCCGGTTACGACCATGTGGCCTCGAACACCGCGTCGGGTGGGGCGCTCGAGTCCCTCCTCGAGAAAGGTGATCCGTCGGTGACGATGTTCGGCCTCACCGCGCCCGATGCCTCGACGGTCGTGGTGAATCTCACCGGGGCTGCAGGATGGTTCAACGCCGCGATCGCGCAGCCCGCGGTGGCGGGGATGATCGTCGACCAGAACGTTGTCAAGAGCAACTTCGAGGGCTGGTGGAGCAAACCGGAGACGCTCATCGGCACCGGCGCGTACGGGATGTCCGCTCACGTCGCCGACCAATCTCTCGATTTCTCTGCGATCCCCGCCTGGTGGGGAACTCCGAAGCCGACCTTGAACAACGTGCACGTGGACGTGGTGATCGGCGCCTCGTCCGCGCTGGCGCGCTACGAGAAGGGAAGCTTCGACCTATTCGGCTACGCCGCCTACGGCCCGGCCGCGGCCGACGTCGCGCGGATCCAGTCCGATGCATCGGAGCAGACGCAGCTCGTCCTCGAGGTCAAGAACAAGACGTACTTCGTGACCTTCAACCTCGCGGCGGACCCGAGGCGACCGGCGGGCGGCCCATTCACCGGCGACCGCGGCAAGCCGGCGCATGATCTGCGCCTCGCGTTCACGCTGGCGGTGGACCGGACCAGGCTCGCCAAAGAGCTCTGCGCAAACATCGCGTGCATCCCCGCGACAGGCGGCGTGATCCCCAAAGGCCTCGCCGGCTATCTCGGTGACAACAACGATCCGCTCGCGACGTTCGACCCGGAAAAGGCGCGCAGCCTTTTGCAGTCCGCCGATCCCAACGGCACCCGGACGAAGAACCTGACCTACACGTACGACCCAGAGAGCCCTTTCAACGAGCCGACGGCGACGTTCCTGCAGTCTCAGTGGCAGGCCAACCTCGGCGTCAAGGTGGCCCTCCAGGCCATCCCGCACACCCGCTTCGTCACCGAGCGCTTGAGGGGCACCTACGTGCTGTCGCGCGACGGCTGGTCGGCCGACTACAACCATCCGCAGGACTGGTTCGACAATCTCTGGGGCCAGGCGGCGGGTTGCCCGGACACAACCTGCTCGAGCGGATACGACACCAGCGCCTACGACCAGCTGCTGGGCAAGGCGGACACCGAGCCTCTGAGCATCGCCATCCCTGACTACAAGGCCCTCAGCCGCCAGCTGATCGACGACGTGGTGTACCTACCGCTTTTCTATACGGTCGACCCGTTCTTGTTCAAGCCGTACGTGCTCGGCGCGGGCTCGAACAACATGTTCGACTACTACTGGAACCAGATCCAGATCAGCGCCCACTAGAAGTTCGTAGAGGGAACCCTGCCGGGTTCCCCCTACGCCGCGCCGCTCAACGGCCGGCCACGCGCCTTCAGGATCCAGCCAGAACGGCGGCCGGATTCGCGGCGCTAACCACCCTCCGGAGTGGAGGTGATTGTCCGAATGCCTTCCACCTTCAAGGTCTGGCGGCAAGACAGCCGAGCGAGTTGCGGCCGGGTTGAACCCGGCCGCGCAGGCAACGTGAACCAGATCAAGAGCAGCGCCGACTAGACACATTCGTTGAAGAACCCTGCCGAGTTCGCCTGTGTACTTGAGTAGACATTCGGCGGGCCGCCAGCCACAATGTGGGATGGAGTAGCAGTAGGCGGGCCCGATTCGTGGGCCGCCACCCCTCGCCGGCGCGCTCTCGCCCCGGTCGCCGCGAAGACCACCGGGAAGATGGCAAGGGGGAGATTGCTTCACAGGGGGAATCTATGGCTCCAAGCTCGGTTCGTATCCTCAAGGCCCTCGGCGTGGGCGCGGTGGCCGCCATGGCCCTCAGCGCGTGTGGCGGGGGCGGCGGTAGCACGGGCGGGGGTCTGGCGTCCGACCAGACGCTGAACTTCCCGATCCTGGCCGACTTCGGCACCCTGGACCCGGCGGTCGCCGACGCTGAGACCGACCAGGAGATCCAGCAGAACATGTTCGATGGGCTGGTCCGGTTCGACCAGAACCTGAACATCGTTCCCGACCTCGCCACGGCGGTTCCGGCCGCCACCGAC
>DATIOJ010000005.1:0-10292 GCA_035473355.1 Candidatus Limnocylindrales bacterium | reverse complement strand
CAGGATCTAGTCTTTTTCGCGATGGCAGCGGTCGCCGGGAGGACCTACCCGGCGGTGGACACCGAGATCGAATCCGAGCGCGTGGCCGCCTTTGCGCGCGCGATCGGCGCCGATCCCCGTGACGGTGTGCCGCCCACGTTCGCGGCGGTGTATTCCCTCGGAGTCACAGCGCCCCAGCTGTTCGGCGACGAGGACGCGGCCGTCGATTTCGCGCGTCTGCTGCACGCCGAGCAGGAGTTCGAGTGGACGCGTCATCCACACGTGGGAGAGACAGTCACGTCGGTGGGTCGCGTGGCGTCGGACACGAGCCGGCGCGGAATGAGGTTCGTCAACTTCGAGACGGAAACGACGGACGCTTCCGGAGCACCGGTGTGCCGCTCCCGCGCGCTGTTCGTGATTCGCTCGTGACTCGACGCGAGGTGACCTTTACCCGCGAGCAGGTCGCGGCGTACGCGGAGGCTTCGGGCGACCACAACCCAATCCACCTCGATGACGGCTTCGCCAGGTCGGTCGGGCTTCCGGGCGTGATCGCCCATGGGATGCTGCAGATGGGCATCCTGGCCACCGTCGCGGCAGAGGAGGCGGGTGGTCCCGAGCGCCTGCGACGGATCAGCGTCCGCTTCGCGGGCATGGTCGTCCCCGGCGACACGGTGACCTTCAGCGCGACGCGAGCCGGCGGGGAGAAGCTCGAGCTGACCGCCGTGAACCAGAAAGGCGAGGCGGTCCTCACCAAGGCGACCGCCGAAACCTCATGACGCTCGAGTTCTCCCTCACGTCCGAGCAGGAGGAGATCCGTCAGCTGGCGCACGAGTTTGCCGAAAGGGAGATCCGCCCCATCGCTGCCCACCACGACGAGACGGAGGAGTTCCCGTACGAGGTCGTCAAGAAGGCGCACCGCCTCGGCCTGAGCCCGGCCGCGTTCCTTCCCGAGGAGTACGGCGGCCAGGGCCTCGACTTCCTGACCGAGCTGATCCTCAACGAGGAGCTGAGCTGGGGCTGCGCCGGCATCGCCGTGTGCATCCAGTCGATGGCGCTCGCCATCGCGGGCATTCGGGCCAGCGGCACCGAAGAGCAGAAGAAGCGATGGCTCCCGGAGTTCACGAACCCCGACCGTCTCGTCCTCGGCGGACTCGGCCTGACCGAGCCGGACTCCGGCTCCGACGCGCTCGCCATGAAAACACGCGCGACCCGGGTGAGCGATGGCTACGTGCTGAACGGGACCAAGCAGTTCTGCACCAACGGCGGGATCGCCGACTACCACGTGATCTACGCCACCACCGATCCCTCCAAAGGACCTGCGGCGATCGCCTCTTTCCTCGTCCCGAAGGACACGCCTGGGCTCCGGATGGGCCGCAAGGAGAAGAAGCTCGGCGTGCGCGCGAGCCACACGGCGCAGGTGATCTTCGAGGACTGCCACCTCCCGCTCGACCACCGCCTGGGCGGCGAGCCCGACGCCGAGAATGCCGGCCCAGGCGCGCTAGGCGCGTTGATGACGCTCGAGGCGACGCGGCCAGGCGTCGCTGCCGGCGCGCTCGGCATCGCGCGGGCTGCGTACGAGTTCGCGCTGGAGTACGCCCAGGACCGCAAGCAGTTCGGCAAGCCCCTCTGGCAGCACGAAGCGGTCGGCTTCAAGCTCGCCGACATGGCGATGAAGATCGACGCTGCACGGCTGCTGATCTGGCGCGCGGGCTGGATGGCGACTCAGGGCCGGCCGTTCGAGCGCGCGGAAGGATCGATGGCGAAATGCTTTGCGGCCGACGTCGCGATGGAGGTGACCACCGACGCCATCCAGGTCCTGGGCGGCTACGGATACATCAAGGAGTACCCGGTCGAGAAGTGGTTTCGGGACGCGAAGATCTATCAGATCTGGGAGGGCACGGCGGAGATCCAGAGGCTTGTCATCTCGCGCGCCATCGCGGGCCAGCGCGCCACCATCAAATTGAGGGGTTGATGAATGTTTGATCTTTCGGGTCGGGTTGCAGTGGTCACCGGCGCGTCGCGCGGCCTCGGTCGCCAGGACGCGCTGACTCTCGCGAGCATGGGCGCCGACGTCGTCATCACCGACGTCCTGGTCGAAGACGATCCCAACCTTCAGCAGACTGCGGAGTCACAGGGCAGCATGCTCGCCCAGGTGGCGGTATCGCAGGGCTGGGTGCACTCGAACGCCACTGCGGAGGCGATCCGCAAGATGGGTCGCAAGTCGCTCGCGATCAGGATGGACGTGACCAATCGCGATCAGATCCGCGAAGTCTTCCAGAAGGTCAAGGACCAGTTCGGCAAGATCGACATCCTCATCAACAACGCCGCGACACTGGACCATGCCGCCCAGATCCCAAACCAGTCGTACGAGCTGTGGGACCGCGACGTGAGGGTGAACCTCACGGGGGCGTTCAACTGCACCAAGGAGGTCTGGCCGTACCTCGTCGAGAACAAATGGGGCCGGTTGATCTTCATGTCCTCCGTCGCCGGCACGCTCGGCGGCTTCGGCCAGGCGAGCTACTCCGCGACCAAGGCGGGTCTGATCGGGCTCGCGAAGACGGCGGCGCTCGAAGGCGGCCGGCACAACATCACGGCCAACGCGATCGCGCCGGGCATCATCGAGTCCGAGGCGGGCAAGGCCGCGGCCGCGAACAACCCGATGTACGAGCGCTTCAAGGTGCGCACGGTCTTCAAGCGATTCGGCCAGCCCGAGGACATCGCGAACACGATCGCCTTCCTCTGCACGCAGGAAGCCGGCTACATCACCGGGGCCGTGATCGAGGTCGCGGGCGGTATTCCGCTCTTCACCGCATAGCAGTGCCAGAGCTGATCGACGTCACGCGCGACGGCGCGGTCGCGCGCGTCGTCATGCACCGCAAGGGCAACAACTCGATTGCCGAGGACCTGATGCAGGAGCTCGCCGCCGCCTTCACCGAGCTCGGCGGCGACCCCTCCGTCCGCGTCGTGGTGCTCGCGTCCGAGTATGAGAAGTACTTCAGCGTCGGGGCAGACCTGACCTCCCTCGCGGGAATCAGCCGCGACTCGCCTGACGCAGCCGACCAGATCGCCCTCTTCATGCGGCGCATGAACCACCACTTCAACACGATCGAGCGCTGCCCGAAACCGGTCATCGCGGCGATCAACGGCCACGCCCTGGGCGGGGGAAGCGAGCTCGCGCTCTGCTGCGACTTCCGGATCATGGTCGAGGACGGGCGCTCGAAGATCGGCCAGACGGAGTCTTCGCTCGGCATCATCCCGGGCGCGGGTGGGACGCAGCGGCTGCCGCGCCTCATCGGGATGGCGCGAGCGCTGCCCTACCTGATCGAGTCGACGCGCCTTTCGGCCACAGAGGCCGAAGCGGTTGGCTGGGTGAACCGCGCCGTGCCGCCGGATGAGCTCGGCGCCGCGGTCGACGAGCTGGCCGGGAGGCTGGGGAAGGCGGCGACGTTCGCCATTGCCATGATCAAGGACGCGGTGCGCCGCGGCTACGACCTGCGCCTCGACGAGGGGCTGGAGATCGAGTCCCAGAACTTCGCCCGAGCCGCCCTGAGCACAGATGCGGCGATCGGGATCATGTCGTTTCTCAGCAAGCAGGAACCCGACTTCACGGGGTCCTGAGCCTGTCGATTCCGGGCCTTTCTGTTCGTCGTGGCCAATAAAGGAGGTTCTGGATGAAATACGTGCTGCTTTTCGTGGGGACCATGGAAGATCAAAAGCGCTTCGAGAGCCAGTCGACCGAGGAGATGCAAGCGGCGATGGCCGGCGCAATGAATTGGTTCGAAACGTACAGCCAGGCAGGCAAGATCGTCGGCGGCGAACAGCTCAAAGGCCCGGAGACCGCGACAACGGTCAGGTTCAAGGACGGCAAGCCCCTTGTCACCGACGGTCCCTTCATCGAGTCGAAGGAGATCATCGGTGGCTTCGCTGTCGTGGACGTCAAGGACCTGGATGAGGCCCTCGACATGGCGAAGTCGTGGCCGGCGGGCCCTGTCGAGGTGTGGCCCGCGGTGGAACGATAAGAGGCCTGAGCGAGCCACGGACAGCCACCGACGATGCGCTTGCCGCCGTCTTCCGAGAGGAAGCGGCGAAGCTGACATCCGCCATGGTCCGGGTGATCGGCAACTTCGACATCGCCGAGGAGGTGGTCCAGGACAGCCTCGTCGCGGCGCTGGAGAGGTGGCCCGAGCAGGGCATCCCCGACAACCCGGGCGCGTGGTTGATGACGACCGCTCGCCGGCGGGCCATCGACCTGCTGCGACGCGACAAGCGCTACGCAGAAAAGGTCGCGCTGTTGGAGCGGTCTGCGATGAGCCCTGATCCCTCCGAGGCCGATGATCGCCTGCGGCTCATCTTCACCTGCTGCCACCCTGCCCTTGCGCAGGAGGCGCAGGTCGCGCTGACGCTGCGAGCCGTAGCCGGCTTCACGACCCAGGAGATCGCTGCTGCCTTCCTCGTCTCCGAGCCGACGATGGCACAGCGAATCGTGCGGGCGAAGCGAAAGATCGTCGAGGCCAATATCCCGTATCGGGTGCCGCAGGGCGCCGAGCTGGTGCCGCGGGTCGACGCGGTGCTCGCCGTGCTCTATCTGATGTTCAACGAGGGCTACCTCAGCCGTGGTGGAGGCGCTGCGATGCGCCGCGACCTGGCCGAGGATGCGCTGTGGCTGGCCCGCCTCGTGTCGCGTCTGCTGCCCGACCAGGCGGAAGTGATCGGGTTGCTTGCGCTCATGAGGCTGCACATGGCGCGATCGCGGGCACGATTCGACGAAGCGGGCGAGATGGTTCTTCTACCCGACCAGGACCGCACGCTATGGCATGCGGCGGGAATCGGAGAGGGGATCGAGCTGCTGAATCGCGCCGCCGCGCTCAATGCACCCGGTCCGTACCAGGTCCAGGCGGCGATTGCGGCGGTTCATTCTCAATCAAGGTCGTGGGCGGACACGGAATGGGAACGGATCGTGCTGCTGTACGACTCGCTCCTGCGATTCGCCGACACGCCTGTCATCCGGCTGAACCGCGCGGTCGCGCTCAGCCACACAAGCGGACCAGAAGTCGCGCTGGGCGAAGTCAACGACCTGGCGATCTCGCTCGGCAACTACCACCTCTTCCACGCGACCCGAGCGGAGCTGCTCGACGAGCTGGGCGAGACGGCGCTGGCGCGCGAGGCTCTGCTCCGCGCGCTCGAGCTGTGTCAGAATCCCGCCGAGCGGGCGCTGCTCGAGCGGAAGCTGCGCGCCTAAACCGGGGCGCGCCTCCGGATCACCTCCAACGCGGCGTCCACCCGCTTGGCGTCGAGCCCGAGGACCCGGATCACCAGCTCCTTGGTCTCGAAGTTCGGATACGAGCCCACCGAAACATCGGGAAAGGTCTCCTCGAGCTCGCGCATCAGCGGGTAGAACCTGGCCTCCACGGCAAACGTGAAGCGCAGCTCGCGCACTGTCGCCGCCGAGCCGGCGGTCAGGAACTCTGGCTCCAGCTCCTCGGTGAAGATTCCCTTCATCTCCAACGGCACACCGGGCAGGACGAAGATCCGCTTGCCGCTCGCCTCGTACATCGTCCCGGGCGCCATGCCGCGCCGGTTCTTGAAAACGTGCGCAGGCTCCGCCGGGATGCGCGCCATGCGCAGGTTGCCCTCAGTGACCTCGGGCGACTCGAGCAGACCCATCGAGTGCATGCGCTGGACGCGCCGCTCGATGCGAGCGCGCGTCTCCTCCCACACCACGAGCTGCTTGCCCAGCGCGTCGGCGAGCGCGGCGAAGGTCCTGTCGTCGGGGGTCGGCCCGAGGCCGCCCGTGAGGAAAACGTCGGTGATCTCTCCGTCGTCCAGCTCGCGTTTCAGCTGCTCGACGATCTCCGATGGCTTGTCACGAATCTGGGTGACACGCTTGGCCGGGTAGCCGAGCAGGCGCAGTCGCTCGACCATCCAGTGGGAGTTGGTGTCCAGGGTGAATCCGCCGACCAGCTCGTCGCCGATGGCCACGATGCTGGAGATTGGCATCGCTGACCATATAAGCATGGAGCGCCTGCACGCCATCGTCCGCGGCGACGTGCAGGGCGTGGGCTTTCGCTACTTCGTGCAGCGCAAAGCCCAGCAGCTCGGCTTGCGCGGGTGGGTGCGGAACAACGACGACGGCACGGTGGAGCTGGTCGCCGAAGGGAGCAGGGAGGAGCTCGAGCAGCTGAAGCGGGCCCTGGAGGAGGGACCCCGCCTGGCTCGAGTGGACCGAGTGGAAACGCGGTGGTCGGAGGCGACCGGCGGGCTCGACCGGTTCGAGCTGGCGTGGTGAATCTTCCGGTTCCCCTAAGCTATCCGGTCGCGGCGCTCAATGGCGCCCCCGCGATTCGAGGGAGGTAGATGGACCCCAATACAGCCTGGTTCGGCGTGGCCGGGGGACTGGCCGCGGTCGCTTTTGCCGTCGTTTTGATCTTTCTCGTCCTCAGCAAGCCGACGGGCAACGATCGCATGCGCGAGATAGCCGCGGCCATCCAGGAGGGTGCGGCCGCCTACCTCAACCGCCAGTACACGGTGATCGCCGTGATAGGTGTGATCATCGCGGTAGTCATCGGCGTCTTCCTCGGCTGGCGGACCGCGGTGCTGTACATCGTCGGCGCGGTGCTTTCGGCATCAGCCGGTTACGTGGGAATGAACATCGCGGTGCGCGCCAACATTCGCACCGCGGAGGCGGCCCGCAGCGGGCTGAACAGCGCTCTGCAGGTTGCGTTCCGCGGCGGAGCCGTGACCGGATTCATGGTTGTCGGCCTGGGCCTGCTCGGCGTCTCGGCGGCCTACCTCGTGTTTCAGAACCCGGACACGCTGGTCGGTCTCGCGTTTGGTGCGAGCCTCGTTTCGGTGTTCGCCCGACTGGGCGGTGGCATCTATACCAAGGCCGCCGACGTGGGCGCCGACCTGGTGGGCAAGGTCGAGGCCGGAATCCCCGAGGACGATCCCCGCAATCCCGCCGTCATCGCCGACAACGTAGGAGACAACGTCGGCGACTGCGCCGGCATGGCCGCGGACCTTTTCGAGACGTACGCGGTGACCATGATCGCCGCGATTCTTCTGGCCTCGCTGCTGTTCAAAAACCAGATCGGTTGGGTCATCTACCCGCTGCTGCTGGGCGCGGTGAGCGTGATCGGGTCGATCGTCGGCTCGTTCTTCGTCCGCATCTTCAATCCGCGCTGGATCATGGGCGCCCTGTACGCCGGCCTGCTCGTCGCGGTCGTGATCGCGGTGATCGGCTTCTGGTTCGTCACCCAGTACATGAAGAGCAACGGATACCTGCCGGCCAACCGGCTGATCAGCGATCCGAACAACCTGTTCTTCGCGGCGCTGGTCGGCGTCATCGTCACCGTGCTGATCGTCGCCATCACCGAGTTCTTCACGGAGACCGCTTACTGGCCGGTGCACCTGATCGCCAAGGCGTCGGTGACCGGGCACGCGACCAACATCATCGCCGGCCAGGCGATCGGCATGATGTCGACCGCGCTACCCGTGATCGTCATCGCGAGCGGGATCCTGATCAGCTACGGGTTGGGCGGCCTGTACGGCATTGCGATCGCCGCGACCGCGATGCTCTCGATGACCGGGATCATCGTCGCCATAGATTCCTATGGCCCGATCACGGACAACGCGGGCGGCATCGCGGAGATGGCAAAGCTGCCGAAGGAAGTGCGCGAGGTCACCGACCCGCTGGACGCTGTTGGCAACACGACAAAGGCGGTCACGAAGGGCTATGCCATCGGCTCGGCCGGTCTGGCCGCGCTGGTCCTGTTCGCCTCTTACACCCAGGAGCTGGCGAAGGCCGGCCACCCGACCACGTTCGAGCTGTCCGATCCCCACGTGATCGCGGGGCTGTTCCTCGGCGGCATCCTGCCCTTCCTCTTTGGCTCCCTGGCCATGCTCGCCGTGGGGCGCGCGGGCGGACTTGTCGTCGAGGAGGTGAGGCGCCAGTTCCGCGAGATCCCGGGCATTCTCGAGGGCACGGGCCGGCCCGAGTACGGCACCGCGGTCCGCATCGTCACCGCCGCCGCGCAGCGCGAGATGATCGTCCCGGGCATCATCCCGGTTGTCGCGCCGCTTGCGGTTGGTTTCCTGCTGGGACCGCGCGCCCTCGGTGGAATGCTCGTGGGAGCGATCGTCACCGGGCTGTTCCTCGCCATCCAGATGACGAGCGGCGGCGCCGCGTGGGACAACGCGAAGAAGTACATCGAGGAGGGCCACCTGGGCGGAAAGGGATCCGAGGCGCACAAGGCGGCGGTCACGGGAGACACAGTCGGCGACCCCAACAAGGACACCGCCGGACCAGCCATCAACCCGATGATCAAGGTCGTAAACATCATCGCGATCCTGGTCGCCGCGGCGGTGTCTTCCAACTATCTGATCCACTAGCGGGCTGGCTGGGCCAGCTTTAGACTCGTCCCTGGGGTGGACGACTACCAGAAGGAGATCGCCGACCTCGAAGTCCAGGTCGAGCAGCTCGTGGAGGCCGAGGGCGACGCCAAGACCATCGCCGAGCTGAGCATGCAGCTCGAGATACTGAAGGCAATCTATGCGCGTGCCACCGATCTCTTGCAGCGCGGCCGGCAGGATGAGGGACTCCGCTACGGCCTGCGGATTCAGGGCTACGGCGATTGGAACCTGGACAACGTCTATGCGTTCGTCTACGAGCGATCGGTCGAGCTCGAGCCGAGGGCGCACAGCGCGTTCGTGGTCGGCATCAGGTCGGCGGACTTTGCGTTGATGTTGAATTCATAGAAGGAAGGGGAGATGGAGACGCCGCTCACACCTCTGGAGTTCGCCCGGCGCGCCGGCAAGCTGTACGGCGACCGCGAGGGCGTCGTCGACGGCGACCTGCGGTTGACCTACGAGCAGTTCTTCGACCGGTGCGACCGCTGGTCGTCCGCGCTGCAGGCGATGGGCGTGAAGAAGGGCGATCGGGTCGCCTACATCGCGCCCAACACGCACGAGCAGCTCGAGTCCTTCTACGCAGTGCCTCAGATAGGCGCTGTGTTGGTGCCCATCAACTACCGCCTGACTGCCGAGGACTTCGTCTACATCGCCAACCACTCCGGTGCGACGGTGTTGTGCGTGCATCCCGACTACCTCGCCGCCGTCGACGGAGTCCGCGATCAGCTGCAGGGCGTCAAGCAGTTCGTGAGCCTGGGCAGCTCGGCCGGTCGGAAGGGCTGGACGGAATACGAGCGCGTCCTGGGCACTGCTGCCGCGGATTTCACGCGACCTGAGATCGCCGAAACCGACCTCCTGACCATCAACTACACGAGCGGCACGACCGCCAAGCCGAAGGGCGTGATGATCACGCACCGGAACGCGTGGGCCAACGTCGTCGGCACCCTGGTCCATTTCCACATCACGGTCGGGGACAGATACCTGTGGACCTTGCCGATGTTCCACGCGAACGGTTGGACTTTCGTGTGGATCATCACGGCGGCCGGCGGAACGCACATCTGCCTGCCGAAGGTGGAGCCGGCGCGCGTGTTCGACCTGGTCCGCAAGGAGGAGGTCGGCTGGCTGTGCGCCGCCCCCACCGTGTTGATCGCGCTTGCCAACGCCCCGGCCGACGTGCGCGGCGACGTGCCGCGTGGGGTTCACGTCATCACCGCCGGCGCGGCGCCCGCCGCCGCCACGATCGAGCGCCTGGAGGGTGAGCTCGGGTGGGAGGTGACGCAGGTGTACGGCCTGACCGAGACGGCGCCCTTCATCACCATCTGCGAGCCGCGCCCCGAGCACAAGGGGCTTGGCGCCACTGACCTCGGGATCATCAAGGCCCGCACCGGTGTTGAGCTGATCACGTCCGGTGAGCTGCGTGTCGTCGACGACGCCGGCGCGGACGTGCCCGCGGACGGCAAGACGCTCGGCGAGATCGTCGCACGCGGCAACGTGATCATGAAGGGCTACTACAACGACCCCGAGGCGACCCAGAAGGTGATGGGCGACGGATGGTTCCACACGGGCGATGCCGCCGTCATGCACCCGGACGGATACGTCGAGATTCGGGACCGGATCAAGGACGTGATCATCAGCGGCGGCGAGAACATCTCGAGCCTCGAGGTCGAGGGAGTGATGCTGCGCCATCCTGCGGTGCAGGAGGCTGCGATCGTCGGACTGCCACATGAGAAGTGGGGGGAGGCGCCTCACGCATACGTCGTTCTGAAGCCCGGCGCGACGTCAACCGATGCCGAGCTCATCGCGTTCACGCGCGACCGGCTGGCACACTTCAAGGCCCCGCACGGGGTCACGTTCGTGACGGAGCTGCCCAAGACGGCTACGGGCAAGATCCAGAAGTTCGTCTTGAG
>DATIOJ010000004.1:0-1622 GCA_035473355.1 Candidatus Limnocylindrales bacterium | reverse complement strand
GCGCGGCGGGATCCCCTGGACACCTCCCATCGCCACCGCATTGTATGAGACCAATTGGCACAACGCAAGCTGGATCCGGCGCGCTTTGCCCTCTTCGGGCTAGCAAAACCCCATCAAAACGGAGAGGGGGGTGTTCGGGTTCACGACATATGTCCCAGGTGATAGGTCCCTCATGAGTCGGGACATCGGTCTCACCTTGTCTGGGCTTTGAGGAAGGGGGTTCCGGCGGTCGTCGCGGAGGCGCGAGCGGAGCGAGTGGCGTAGCGGCGATCGCCGGGCGCGGCTTGTCCGGGGGTGGGCGAAGAGTCGCGGGCATGTCCCGAGCCCGCGTCGCTGTCCTTCAAATCGTTTCCAAGCAGCTGACGGTCACCGCGGCTGCTGCCGAGTACGGGATCTCCCGCCGGCATCTGCACCGCCTCCTCGCCCGGTATCGGGAAGGAGGCCTGGACGCGCTCGAGCCTCGCTCGCGCCGCCCGAAGACGACGCCGATCGCGACGTCTGAGACGGTCCGTCAGCGGGTGATCGAGTTGCGTGGCCAGTTGACCGCGGATGGGTTGGATGCCGGGCCGGTCACGATCGGCTGGCACCTCGAGCGAGAGGGGCTGCGGGCGCTGTCGACCTCGACGATCCGCCGGATCTTGCACGCGGCGGGATTGATCTGCGCGGAGCCCAGAAAGCGGCCTCGATCGTCCTATGTGCGGTTTGAGATGGCGCAGCCCAACGAGATGTGGCAGTCAGACTTCATCCACTGGCGCCTGGCTGACGAGACCGACGTGGAGGTCCTCAGCTGGCTCGACGACCACTCGCGCTACCTGCTGTCCTGCACCGCTCATGAGCCCGTCAGCGGCGATGACGTGGTGACCGTTTTCCTAGGCCTGATCGACCAATACGGGACTCCGGCGAGCACGCTGACCGACAACGGCAGCGTCTACACCAGCCGGTTCACCGGCGGGCGCAACGCGTTCGAATACGTCTTGGCGCTCCTCGGCATCCGCCAGAAGAACGGGTCCCCAGGACACCCCCAGACCCAAGGCAAGACCGAACGGTTTCACCAGACCCTGCAACGCTGGCTCAGAGCCCGCCCCACCGCCCGCACGCTCGCTGAACTCCAACAACAACTCGACGCGTTCCGCGAGCACTACAACGAGCGCCGCCCACACCGAGCGCTGAACCGAGGGACTCCTGGCGACGCCTACCGAGCCACCCCCAAGGCCGCCCCAGCCAGCAACGGTCACCCCCAAGGCCACTACCGCCTCCGCTACGACCGCTTAGACACAAAAGGCAGGATGACCCTCCGCCGCGCCGGCCGGATGCACCACCTCCACACCGGCGTCGACCACGCCCGCAAACGCGTCCTCGCGTTCGCCGACGACCACGAGGTCACGGTCGCCGACCTCACCACCGGCGAAGTGCTCTCCATCCACCAAATCCAGCCCGAGAAGACCTACTGGCGCAACGAAATGCGAGAGCCCGGCCGCTGGCCGAGCTCTCAAAAGTGAGACCTATGTCCCGACTCATCTGAGACCTATGTCCCGACTCATCACAGGTGGGCTTGACCAGCACCCGAACCCTCGAGGACGAGTTCATCGCCACCGTCCGCGTCCGCTGCCGCGGGGTCGGGC
>DATIOJ010000003.1:0-1909 GCA_035473355.1 Candidatus Limnocylindrales bacterium | reverse complement strand
GAGGTTGTTGACCGCACGCGACGATCGTGCCGTCATGCCCGTGACGTACAGTCGAAGAATGTACCGTTCGCCGGACGGTGTGTCAGCCCGCTCGAGTGTGGCGCGGAGGGGGCGGGGGTCCAGGGTCATAAGTCATGACTGGCGGATGCGCAGGTCCAGCCCGACGAGGACGCGCTCGGTGTTCGAGAGATCGCCGATGATCTTCTTGATCGGTTCCGGCAGCCGTCGCACGAGCGTGGGCACAGCCAGGATTTGATCACCGCGCGCGAGCTGTGGATTCTCCAGCAGATCGATGATCTCGATCTCATAGCGGCCCGGCAGGTGGTTCTCGCAGATGTGCTTCAGGTTCGTGAAGGCCTGCACCGACTTCGGCGTCTGTCCCGCGACGTAGAGCCGCAGTGAGTAGGTCTGTCCCGCGGGCGATGACGTGGTCCGCCCGGTGTCAGACAACTGCATGGCGATCGTGTCCCTTCTGCGAACCTCGGTTCGCGTCATCCGATGTCGTGTGCACGGCTGCGTCGGCGTCGAGCAGGTGCAGTCCGTGATTGGTCAGCACAAACTCGCAGCGCTCGTTCGAGTGCGCCATGCCGCGGGACTTGAGCACGTACAACCCGCGCCGGTGGCGATCCCCGACCTCATCGTTCGCCAGCACGATCCAGGTGTCCATCAGGGACGAGATGGTGGTCTCGGTCCGCTCGATGTCGGTCTGACCAGGCGTGAGGCTCGTCAACATGGCGGTGATATTCGCGGTCTTCAGGTGATCGATCAGGCGCGTGAGCATCGCCTGGACGTCGGAGTAGGTCCCCACCGTCATCAGGTTGGTCACGGGGTCGATGACGGTCACGGCCGGCCTGAAGTCCGCCACGACCTGGTGCATCGAGACGAGGTGGGTTTCGAGCCCGTAGCGCGACGGCCGGTCCGCATGGAACCGCAACAGGCCGGCGGCCACCCACGGTTCGAGGTCGATGCCGATGGAGCGCATGTTTCGAAGGAGCTGCTGCGGCGACTCTTCGAAAAGGAAGCACAGGCAGCGTTCACCCCGGCCGCACGCCGCGTCGAGAAAGTGGGCGGCCAGGCTTGTCTTCCCGGTGCCCGCGGTGCCGGACACGAGGATCGTGCTTCCACGGTAGTACCCCTGATTACTGAGCATCTCATCGAGACGCGCGACGCCCGACGACACGCGCTCCAGCGGCGCCTGATGCTCGAGAGCCATCGAGGAGACCGGCAGCACGCTGATGCCGCTGGCATTGATGAGGAACGGATACTCGTTCGTGCCGTGATGCGATCCACGGTACTTGACGACACGCAGGCGGCGGGTCGAGACCTGATCGTGGACGCGGTGATCGAGCAGGATCACGGCGTCCGAGACGTACTCCTCGAGTCCCTGCCGGGTGAGGGCACCGTCGCCGCGTTCCCCCGTGATCAGGGCAGTCACACCCTGGTCCTTCAGCCAGCGGAACAGCCGTCGCAGTTCGGACCGGAGGATGGCGTCGTTTTTCAAGCCGGCAAAGAGCGATTCGATGGTATCGAGGACGACCCGCTTGGCCCCCACCGTCCGAATGGCGTGATCGAGGCGGACGAACAGCCCTTCCAGGTCGTACTCTCCCGTTTCCTCGATCTCACTGCGCTCCACGCGCACGTAGTCGACCGCGAGCTTCTGCGCCTCGATCAGTTCCCGCAGTCGAAAACCGAGCGATTCGACGTCGCTGGCAATCTCCTCCTCGTTTTCCTCGAACGTCATGAGCACGCCCGGCTCGTCGAACTGGAGGGCGCCGTTCACCAGAAAGGTGAGGGCCAACAAGGTCTTCCCGGATCCAGGCCCTCCGCAGACGAGCGTCGGCCGGCCTTTGGGCAGGCCGCCACGCGTGATCTCGTCGAGGCCACGGATTCCAGTGAGGGCCTTCGGCAG
>DATIOJ010000002.1:0-1771 GCA_035473355.1 Candidatus Limnocylindrales bacterium | reverse complement strand
GACATGAGCGGCCTGTCGCGGGCGATCGCGGTGCTCAAGAGCGGCGAGGGGCTGCTGCTGTTTCCAGAGGGCAGCCGCATGAAGGACGGTGAGTTGCATCCGGCACGACCCGGGGTGGGCATGATGAGCGTGCACGCCGATGTTCCGATCGTGCCGTGCTACATCTCGGGCAGTAATCGCGCAAAGCAGTGGTGGAACCGCCGGACCCGCGTGCGGATCACGTTTGGTGAGGTGCGCGACTGGCGGATGCTGGCAGGGGCGGGTTCGGATCTGACGCCGGGCCGTGCGCTCTACCAGCGGATCGGGGATGCGGTGATGCGGGACATCGCGGCACTGCGGTCCGATCAGCAGCAGGCAGCGTCACGCGGGACGGCGGTGCGCCGCTCCCAATCGTCGTAATTCTTCCAGGAGGCTTCACCCCATGATGCAGGCCAATACCCTCACCCCCGAGGCGGAACTGCCGCGCCGGGCACCTTCCCTTCCGCCGGTGCCGCTGAATGCGGATGACGAGGACGATCTCGATATCGCGCAGCGGAACGAGATGTTCCAGTACTACGAGGATTCGCTGCGGTCGATCGGCGAAGGCGAGATCGTCCGCGGCACGGTGCTCTCGATCGACGACAAGGACGTGCTCGTCGACGTGGGCTTCAAGAGCGAGGGCATCATCGCCCTCTCCGAGTTCTCCGACCCCACCTCGATCAAGGTTGGGGACGTCATCGACGTCTTCCTCGAGAAGATGGAGAACCAGGACGGACTGGTGGTCCTGTCCAAGCAGCGCGCCGACTTCGTGCGCGTCTGGGATCGCGTCAAGGAGGCGCACGACCTCGGACAGGTGGTCGAGGGCCGGCTGGTGCGCAAGATCAAGGGCGGTGTGGTGGTGGATCTCTACGGGGTCGAGGCGTTCCTGCCCGGTTCGCAGATCGCGCTGCGCCAGGTGCAGAACGTGGACTCGCTGCTCGGCCAGTCCGTCTCGGTCAAGATCATCAAGCTGAACAAGCGCCGCCGGAACATCGTGGTGTCGCGCCGTGCCGTGCTCGAGGAAGAGCGCGACCGGATGAAGAGCACGATCCTCAAGGACCTCGCGAAGGATCAGATCCGCGAGGGCCAGGTCAAGAACATCACCGACTACGGCGCGTTCGTGGACCTGGGCGGCATCGACGGCCTGCTGCACATCACCGACATGAGCTGGACCAAGCGCGTCGCCCATCCCAGCGAAGTGCTGAAGAAGGGCGATTCGGTCGAGGTCGTGATCCTGTCGATCGACAAGGAGCACCGCCGCATCAGCCTGGGCCTCAAGCAGGTTTCCGAGGATCCGTGGCCGCTGCTGGCGGACAAGTTCCCGGCCGGGATGGAGCTGAAGGGCACCATCAACCGGCTGTTCGATCGCGGCGCGATCGTGGACCTGGGCGAGGGCATCGAAGGGTTCGTTCCGCTCTCGCAGATCGGCATCGACGATCTCAAGCGTCCGAACGACGCCTTCGAGGTGGGCGAAGAGCTCACGATGAAGGTGACCCGCGTGGACGTGCCGAATCACCGCCTGATCCTGAGCGTCAAGGCGTGGCTCACCGAGCAGGACGACATCGCCCTCGCGGAGTGGACCTCGAAGCGCAACCAGGTGCGGGCCCGCATCGCGGCCAATCCGCCGGTCGAAGAGCCGGTGGCCCCCGTGAAGAGCGGACGGAAGGAATCGACGGAGGACGAGGAGTAAAGACACTCCCGTCTCACGCAGCATTCAGGCCGGGTGGAGCGAAGGCTCCGCCCGGCCTTCTGT
>DATIOJ010000001.1:0-36340 GCA_035473355.1 Candidatus Limnocylindrales bacterium | reverse complement strand
CGCCGCGAACCTTGTCGCCCTTCACGGCCAGAACGAGCACCACGCGCTGCTCGACGGCGAAACTCAGACCGACCTGCTCGACGGATACGCCGGCGCGCGGGAGCTCGGCGCTGCGGTCGCCGCGGCGCACGCAGCCTGGTCCGCCGCCGTCAGCTCGCTGCGAGACCTCGAGCAGCTCCGCTCCCGCGGACATCGCGAGGAGGAGTACCTGCGGTGGCAGCTCGAGGAGCTGCGGCAGGCAGGCCTCGAGGCCGGCGAGGACGAGACGCTCGTCGCGGAGCGCAACGCCATGCGTCACGCCGCACGTCTCGCCGAGCTGGGCGCGCAGGCGACCGACGCTCTGCACGAGGACGGCGTGGCGCGTGCCGCCGCCGCCGTGTCGTCTGCGGCGGCGCTCGACGCGCGCCTCGCCGAGGATGCTGCACGACTCGAGTCGCTCGGCGAGGAGCTGTCCGACGTCGCCGCCTCCGTGCGCCGCTACGTAGAGCTGCTCGACTCCGACCCCACCCGTCTCGAAGCGATCGAGGGCCGGCTGGCGGTTCTGGAGACGATCAAGCGAAAGTACGGGGGCTCGATCGAGGCGGCGATCCAGGAACGCGACCGGCTCGAGCTGCGCCTCGGCACGACCCAGGACCTCGCATCGGCCGTCGCGGCGGCCGAGGTCGAGGTGGGGAAGCGCCGCGCCGAGCTGGAGGCGGCTGCGACCCGGCTGACCAGGGCACGCACCACTGGGGCGCGGCGCCTCGCGAAAGCCGTCGCCGCGGAGCTGCAGGGCCTGAGGCTGGAAGGGGCGCGGTTCGAGGTGGCGATTCGACCGCTGGCCGAGATCGGCGCGGGCGGCGCCGAGGCCGCCGAGATGATGTTCTCGGCCAATCCTGGCGAGCCGATAGCGCCCCTCTCCCGCGTGGCGTCCGGCGGCGAGCTCGCGCGGGTCATGCTCGCCATCAAGACCGTCGGCGCCGACGCCGACCGCGTGCCGACATTGGTGTTCGACGAGGTCGACGCGGGCATCGGTGGTGAGGCTGCGATCCAGGTCGGCCTGCGCCTCAAGGGGCTTGGGACGCGACGCCAGGTGCTGGTCGTCACGCACCTGGCCCAGATCGCATCGTTCGCCGACCATCACCTCGTCGTCGAGAAGTCGCCGGGCGACGACGGTCGCAACGTGGTGACGGTCCGAGAGCTGAAGGGCGAAGGCCAGAAGGCCGAGGAGCTCGCCCGGATGATGAGCGGCGGTGTGACGGCGAAGGCGGTCGCCCGCGCCCACGAGCTGCTCGAAGAAGCGCGGCGCTGATGGCGACCCCGAGGCTCTTCACCGGACCGGCGGACAGGCGGATCAAACGAGCGCTGTGCATCGTCGCGCACCCGGACGACATCGAGTTCTACTGCGCGGGATCTGTGCTGCTCATGACCGCCCACGGCGCGACCGTTGACTTCGTGCTGGCGACGTCGGGGGACAAGGGCACTCGGGACACGTCGAAGTCGCGGGCGAAGGTCGCGCGAACCCGCGAGCGGGAGCAGGAGCTCGCGGCAGCGGTCCTCGGCGTCACCGACGTCAGGTTCCTGCGCCATCCCGACGCGGAGCTCGTCGAGAGCTTGCAGCTGCGCGAAGAGCTGGTGCGCGAGATTCGCGCCACCAGGCCCGATGTCCTTCTCACGTTCGACCCCAACGTTCCGTATCGCTTTCATCCGGATCATCGCGCGGTGGGTCGCGTCGCGCTTGACGCCGCATGGCCGTGCGCACGGGACCCGCTCACCTTTCCCAACGCGGGCGCGCCGCACGAGACGGCCGAGGCGTGGTGCTTCGGCGGTGTGCAGCCGAACCTCGAGGTCGACGTGAGCGATGTCATCAGCAAGAAGATCGAGGCCCGTCAAGCGCACGCAAGCCAGACTCCAAATCCGGCGTCCCTGGCCCGACGATGGCGCGCCATGGCCAGGGTCGAGAAATTCCATCAGGTGAATCTGAGATAGGCTTCCCCCTCGATGGAGTCGCCGGCCGCCGGGCCGAAGGTCAGCACGCCGGTGTTCGAAGGTCCCCTCGAGCTTCTCCTCGCGCTCGTTGAGCGCGAGGAGGTCGACATCTTCAAGGTCTCGCTGGCGAAGGTCACTGACGCGTACCTCGCGGAGCTCGCCTCCCGCGAAGTCACCGACCCCCAGGAGATGGCCGAGTTTCTGTGGATGGCCGCGAGGCTGCTGCTGCTGAAGTCGATCCGCCTGCTTCCGGGCGAAGTGCCGACCGATGAGGAAACCGAGCTGCTGGGGTGGGAGGACGAGGTCCGTCAGCGGCTCGAGGAGTACCGGGCCTACAAAGAGGTCGCGGGCGAGCTGCTCGAGCGCGCGGTCCAGGAGTCGTTCGCGTTTCCACCCCCCGCGCGGCCCGTGGAGGCGGGAGGTCAGGAGGAGCCGCTTGATGTCACGTTCCTCGTCGCGGCGTTCAACAGCGTCCTCGCGCGCATACCGCCGCGACCCGTCGTCGTCACCGGCCGCACGTGGACGCTGCAGGAAAAGCTCGACCTCATCACGGACCGCCTGCGCGAAGGTCCGATCGAGCTCGTCGAGCTCATCCTCGAGTCCGAAGACCGGCTGGAGGCCGTGATCACCTTCGTGGCGGTGCTCGAGCTCGTGCGGCGCTCGGCCGTGCGGGTCCGTCAGAAAGAGCGCTTCGGGCCGATCCACGTCGAGATGCGACAGAGCGCCGCATGAACGAGATCTCGGCCGCCCTCGAGGCCATCCTCTTCAGCTCCAACCGCCCGCTCAAGGTGCGCGAGCTCCAGCACGCGACTGACACCGACCGCAACGGCATCGAGGGCGCCCTGGAAGCGCTGCGCGAAGCGCTTGATGGGCGCGGCGTGATGCTGATGCGGCATCACGACGAGGTCCACCTCGCCACGCGCCCGGAGTACGCGTCCGCCGTGCGCCGCGCCCTGAGGCCCGAGGTGTCGGGGCGGCTGTCTCAGGCCGCCTATGAAACGCTCGCGATCGTCGCCTACCAGCAGCCAGTCTCGCGGGCCCGCATCGAAGAGGTTCGCGGCGTCAACTGCGAGAGCGTGCTCGGGAACCTCGAGCTGCGCGCCCTCATCGCAGAGGTCGGGCGCGGGTCTGGGCCGGGCCAGCCGAAGCTGTACGGGACCACGATGCGATTCCTGCAGGTCATGGGCATCGATTCGCTCGACAACCTCCCGACGCCGAAAACTGAGGGCGCCGACCTACGAGCGAGCGGTTAAACAAATACCTGGCCCGGGCGGGCGTGGCCAGCCGGCGCGCCGCGGACGCGCTCATCGCATCGGGCTCGGTGCGCGTCAACGGCAAGTCGCCTCCGGCGTCCGGGATGCTCATCGACCCCGAGCTCGACCGCGTCACGGTTGACGGCCGCGCTGTCAAGCCTCCTACTACGCATCGCTACCTGATGCTCAACAAGCCGCTCGGCGCGATCACCACCGCCAGAGACGAGGCCGCGCGAACGACGGTGCTTGACGTCGTCGGGCCCGAAGGTGCGGGCGGCCGCCGTCTCTTTCCGGTCGGACGCCTGGACGCCGACAGCACCGGCCTCCTCCTGCTCACGGACGATGGCGAGCTCGCCTACCGCCTCACGCATCCCCGCTACAAGGTCCCCAAGGAGTATGAGGTCGTGACGGCGGGCGTTCCGAGCAGCGGCGACATCAAGGCTCTGCGCGCAGGCGTCAAGCTCGACGACGGCATGACGGCGCCGGCCGACGTCGAGATGATCCGCGCGACCAGGGGCGAGCGCGATTCGGGCCGGGCCGAGCTTCGCGTGGTGATTCGCGAAGGGAGGCAGCGCCAGGTGCGGCGGATGCTGGAGGCGGTGGGCCACAAGAGCCTGTCGCTGCGGCGGACGGCCTTCGGCCCTCTGCGCCTCGGCCGGCTCAAGACCGGCGGATTCCGCGTCCTGTCGAGCGGGGAGGTGGCGGCTCTCCGCCACGCCACCGGACTTGCTCTTCCCCGCTCGCGGGGAAGTACCGCCGAAGGCGGGGATGGGGCCACGTGATCGTCGCCATCGACGGCGGCGTGGCATCAGGCAAGTCGGCTGTCGGCCGACGGGTCGCGGAGAAGCTCGACTTACCTTTCATCGACAGCGGGCTGATGTATCGCGCCATGACCAGGCTCGCCGCAACGCGCGGCATCGACCCGCATGACGGCGACGCGATGACCCGGCTTGCCGAGTCGACGCCAATCCGGATCGATGGGGAGCGCGTGTGGGTCGACGGCGAAGAGCTGACGCAGGGGATCTACGACACGGATAACGCCGACGCGCTGCCCGTCGTGTCGGCCATCGCAGGCGTCCGCCGCGCTCTGGTCGAGCAGCAGAGGCACATGGCGCTATCAGGCGTCGTGATGGCGGGCCGCGACATCGGCACCGTCGTGTTTCCCGAGGCGGACCATAAGTTCTTCCTCGTCGCGAGCCCCGACGAGAAGGTGCGACGGCGCGCGGCCCAGTACGCGCGGCGCGGCGAGCGCGTCGACGAGGAGGCCATGCGCAAAGAGGTCCAGCTGCGTGACCGCATCGACTCGGAGCGCCCAATCGCGCCACTTCGGCCGGCCGGCGACGCGGTGATCATCGACACCGACAACCTCGACGTCGATGAGGTGGTCGATCGCATCCTGCGCCACGTCCGCAACGACTGATGGCCTACGCCTTTCTGCGCGGAGTGATGCGGTTCATCACGACGACTTACCTGATCGGACTCTTCAAGGTCGAAGATGCCGAGAACCTGCCTCGCGAGGGCGCGCTGATCATCTGCCCGAACCACATCGGCACGATCGACCCACCGCTCGTGCCCGCGTTCGTGCCGCGCGGGGACACGTGGAGCATGGCCAAGTCCGAGTACTTCCGCAGCCCGATCCTACGGTTGCTCTTCACGATGTACCACGCGTTCCCAGTGGTGCGGCACACCGCGGATCGAGTGGCTCTGCGGCGGTCGCTCGCGCTGCTGAAGGACGGTCACGCGCTGATCATCTATCCCGAGGGCACGCGGATCGAAGCCGGCGTCCTGGCCACTCCGGAGCCTGGCGCCGGGTTCATCGCGCAGCGATGCGGCTGCCCCGTTGTGCCGGTGGCGCTCACCGGCACGGCCGAGTGCTTGCCCAAAGGCGCGAAGTGGCCGCGACGCGTGCACGTGACCGTGCGGTTTGGCAAGCCGTTCGTGGTCCTGCAGCGTCGTGCCACCGACGATTCGCGCGTCACCCACCAGGAGGCGGCGGAGGCGATCATGCTCGAGATCGCGGAGCTGCTCCCTCCCGCGATGCGCGGAGCGTTCAGCGACGTGGAATCGTGGCGAGGCCGATTGGCGGGAGTGACTCGCCCCGCCTAGCCCGTCGGGGAAGTCGGCCGGGCATGGCGTGGTCGGACTTCTCGGATAGTCCGGACTATGCAGCCTTTGCTCGAGTGAGATTCCCGGATAGTCCGGACTATCCGGGGTGGTGGGCCCGCCGATCAGCCAATTGCGGGTCGCGCCCAGTCGTCCTCGACTAGGCTGCCGAGCGCGGGGTTGAAGCAGGCGTCGAACGCCTCCTTCAACGTCTGCGGCGTAAGTCGGGGCGGCTGCTGGCGGTAGTTCGCCAGGTCGACCAGTCGCGCGATCAGCGCGCGCGGATGAGATCCGCGCAGCGGCTTCTTGCCGTAGAGGTTGTTCAACAGGTAGCCGATCGCCTTCTCGTCCCAGGGCACGCCCTGGCGGTCGCACTCATAGCGGAGGATGCGGCCGAAGGCCTCAGGCGACGGGTTGCCGACGCCGATCTTGTAGGCCATGCGGCGCAGGAAGGCTTCGTCGACGAGCTCGGTGGGCGAGAGGTTGGTGGAGAACACGACCTGGCAGAGGAAGGGCAGCTCGATCTTTCGGCCAGAGGCGGAAAGGTCGAGGTAGTCGATCTTCTTCTCCATCGGGACGATGAAGCGGTTGAGGAGGCGCATCGGCGGCACCTCCTGGCGGCCGAAGTCGTCGATCACGAAAACGCCCGCGTTCGCCTTCCACTGCAGCGGCGCCTCGTAGTACCGGTTCTGCGCGTCGTACGTGAGGTCGAGCTGCTGCAGCTTGAGCTCGCCACCGGCGGTGACGACCGGGCGCTCGACCTTGACCAGGCGCCGGTCGATGGGCTGCTCGCCTTCGGCTATCTTGTGGTACACGGGGTCGATCACACGAACGATCTCGTCGCCGATCGCAACAGCGTGCGGAATCTCGATCGGCGCTCCCATCAGGAGGGCCATGCGCTCGGTAATCGTGCTCTTGCCGTTGCCGGGGGCGCCGAAGATGAACAGCGACGCGCGAGACACCATCGCGCCGCCGATCTGGTCGATGACGTGCTGCTCGAGCTCCAGCTCTCCGAGTGCTTTCTTCAGCTGGGCGTCGGTGACGGGCGACTTGCCGGTCACCTGCGAGCGGATCAGCGCGAGGTAGTCCTCGAAGTTGACCGGGCAGGGACCCAGGTAACGCGTCTGCACCGCGGACATCTCCGCGGCGCGCTGACGGCCGGCGCCCGAGATGGCGTAGTTCATCTTCACGGGGTACGGCCTGCCCTCGAGGCTCGGGTCGTTGGAAACGCCCCGCGTGTCCATGAGCTGGTTCTTCTCGAACTCGTCGATCAGTGGGGAGAAGGTCTCGAATGGAAGCCCGAGGCGCTGTTCCAGGGCGGAGCCGGTGAGCTGGTCGGCGAAGGCAAGGGTGCGAAGCAAGAGGCTGGCGACCAGGTCACGACGAACGTGCAGGTCTTCCAGTCGCTTGGGAGCCTCGATCGCTCCGGTTACCATCGGGCGGACATATTACCTTCCAGGACTCGGCTTCCAACCCGTTACTAGAATCGATACGGATTTGCCGGAATATGCCGCCCTGGACCTCGAGACGACGGGTCTCGACCCGGGCCGAGACCGTGTCATCGAGGTCGGCGCAGTCGCCTTCACGCCGGATCGGGTGACGTCGACGCTGGAGCAGCTGGTCGACCCAGGCCGCGCCGTGCCCGACACTGTGCTGCGTCTGACCGGGATCAAGCAGGAGGAGCTACGGGGCGCGGCTGACCCCGCCGTCGCCCTCCGCCGGCTGGCCCACTTCCTGCGCGGCCGCCAGCCGGTCGGCCACGGCGCCCGGCTCGACGTCGAGTTCCTCGAGTCCGCCGGTCTCTGGGACGAGTCGCAGGAGATCCTGGACACGCTCGACATCGCCCGCATCCTGCTGCCGGCGGCGGGCAGCCACAGCCTGCCGATCCTGTCCACCGAGATGGGCTTCACGCAGCGGCGCCCGCACCGCGCGCTGGACGACGCCGACGCGACCCGCCAGTTGCTCCTCCGCCTGCGCGAGGAGGCCGCAGGGCTCGACGAGGGGCTGAAGGAGTCGATGCTGGCCCTGGTCGCGCCGTACGAGTGGGCGGTCGCGCGCTTCTTTGCGGACTCTCTGATCGCACCCAACCCGAATCCCGAGCCTGCTCCCGCCGCCCGCGTCGAGCCGGCGGGCCGGGGGAGGTTCGCAGAAACCCCGCCGGAAGACCCCACCGCCGTGGCCGCCCTGCTCGGACCGGAAGGCCCGCTGGCCGCGCTGCTCCCCGGCTACGAGCACCGCGAGTCGCAGCTCCAGATGCTGCTCGCCGTCGCGCAGATCCAGGCGCGCGGCGGCACCCTGGTCGTCGAGGCGGGCACCGGAACCGGCAAGAGCCTGGCCTATCTAGTGCCGTCCATCGCCCGAGCGGTCCGGCACAAGGAGCGCGTCGTCGTCTCGACCAACACACACACGCTGCAGGAGCAGCTCATGGTGAAGGACCTGCCCGGCCTGCGCGAGTGGCTGCCGTGGGACTTCAAGGCGGTCCTGCTCAAGGGGCGATCCAACTACGTGTCGCTTCGCCGCTGGCGCCGCTACCTCGCCGAACCGTGCAAGGACCCCGAGGAGCTGATGTTCAAGCTCAAGGTCCTGATGTGGCTGCACACCACTGTCAGCGGCGATCGGTCCGAGCTTCGCCTGTACGGGCGCGAAGAGGTGTTGTGGACGCGCATCGCGAGCGACCCTCTCGACTGCGTGGGTATCCACTGCACCAAGGAGGACTGCTACGTGCATCGCGCACGCGCGGAGGCCGAGACCGCGGACCTTGTGGTCGTCAATCATGCGTTGCTGCTCGCGGACGCCGAGGTTGGCGGCGGCCTGCTTCCGGAGTACGACCACCTGGTCATCGACGAGGCCCACCACCTCGAGGATGCAGCGACTCGTGGACTGCGGCAGGAGGTCGATGGCCCTGGCCTGCTCGCGCTGCTCGAGAGGCTGTCGGGTGGATTGCTGGCCGACCTCCAGCGCCAGCCGCACCTCGGCGCCTCCGGGGACACGTTTGCCGACGCCTCGCCACAGGCGGTCACCGCCGCTGAGCGTGTGCGCGCGCTCTTTGGGCTGGCCGACGCGTGGGTCGCCGTTCAGCTCGGCGAAGCCGATCGGCGCGAGGAGTCCGTCCGCATCACCCACGCGCTGCGAGGCGAGGGCGCGTGGGCCGACATAGACGTCGCCGCGGAGAACACAGTCACCTCACTGGCCGCGCTCGATGTCACGCTACGTCGCTCGGTCGGCGGCGTCCGCGAGTGGCTGGGCGGGGAGGAACCAGACCAGGGCATCCGCGAGCTCGAGATGATCCGCGGCAGGCTCGCGGCCGCCCAGTCCCTGCTCGAGGAGGCCTTGCTCCGTCCAGACGCGAACCGGGTCTACTGGTTCACGCAGGTCTCGAGGGCCGAGAACCTACTCCTCCGCGCGGCGCCGATCAACGTCGGGACGCTGCTCCGCGACCGCGTCTACAACGAGCGGCGCTCCACGGTGTTCACGTCGGCGACCCTGGCGGTTGGCGGCACCTTCGACTACTTCAGCTCGCGCGTCGGGTTGGGTCCGGAGATCGAGGAGATGATCCTGCCGTCACCCTTCGACTTCTATCACCAGGCCCTGGTCTGCCTGCCGACCGACCTTCCGTTGCCGGAGGACGAAGCGTTCGACGGCGCCGTGGAGGACCTGATCGCGGCGGTCGCGCGGCGCGTAGGGGGACGCACTCTGGCTCTGTTCACGTCGCATCGGCAACTGCGCGACGTGCACGCGGCGCTCAAGCAGCGCGTGGATCTCGACGAGGTGCTCATCCTCGGCCAAGGCATCGATGGGCAGCGCCGCCAGCTGCTCAAAACCTTCGAGGAGGCCGAGCGCCCATTGCTCCTCGGCACGTCGACCTTCTGGGAAGGCATCGACATCCCGGGCGAGCGGCTGAGCTGCGTGATCGTCGTGCGGCTCCCCTTTGCGGTGCCAAGCGATCCCGTCTACGCCGCGCGCGCGGAGCAGGTGCGCGACCCGTTCACCCAGCTCGCGCTTCCGCAAGCCGCGCTTCGCCTGAAGCAGGGCTTCGGCCGGCTGATCCGGCGGTCGACAGACCGCGGCGCGGTCGCGATCCTCGACAACCGCATCCTCGGCCGCGACTACGGCAAGACCTTCCTCAGCGTGCTGCCGCCGGCGTCGCGTTACGTCGGACCGGGCGCTGAGGTCGCGGACCGCGTGGGCTCGTGGCTCGAAGGCGTTTGAGGGGTGAACTGAGCAGGCTCTTTGTGGTGGCGACGCCGATCGGCAACCTCGAGGACGTGAGCGCTCGCGCGCTTCGAGTCCTGGGCGAGGTGCCGGCGATCGCCGCCGAGGACACCCGCGTCACGGCGCGACTGCTGGCGCGTCACAACATCCGCAAACCGCTGATCAGCTACCGCGCCCCGGTCGAGCGAAGGGGCCTGCCGCGCGTGATGGCCGCGCTCGACGAGGGCGACGTCGCGCTGGTCAGCGACGCCGGCACGCCAACGCTGTCCGATCCAGGCCAGGCGCTGGTCACGGCCGCGTGGGCATCCGGGCACACCGTGGTGCCCATCCCCGGACCGAGCTCGATCACCGCCGCGCTGTCGATCGCGGGCTACGGCGGGCCAGGCTTCACGTTCCTCGGGTACCTGCCGCGCAAGCCCGGCGACATGAGGCGCCTGCTTGAATCGCTGCGGGATGACATGAGGCCGGCGGTGGCTTTTGAATCGCCTTACCGCATCCAGAAATCGCTTGGCCTGATCGCAGCGTCCCTACCCGAGCGGAGCCTCACGTTGACGCGCGAGCTGACCAAGCTGCACGAGGAGGTTCTGCGGGGCACGGCGAGCGAGGTGCAGGCCGCGCTCGGTGACCGCGCGCGGGGCGAGTTTACGCTTGTCATCTCCGGTGCCTAGAAAGGTCCTCATCGCTCCCGCCTGGCCGTACGCGAACGGCCCGCGCCACATCGGCCACGTGGTGGGCTTCGCGGTGCCCGGCGACGTCCTGGCCCGATTCGAACGGCTGCGCGGCTCAAGCGTCCTGATGGCCAGCGGCACCGACGAGCACGGCACGCCCATCACCTACGAGGCCGACAAAAAGGGCATCCCGCCTAGCGAGTTCGTGGACGAGAACAACGCGTTGATCGTCGACGACCTGGTCCGCCTGGGCACGACCTACGACATCTTCACCCGCACCACGACGTCGAACCACTACCGCGTGACCCAAGATCTTTTTCTCACCCTCTTCGAGAAGGGTTACTTGCTGAAGCAAACGCAGATGGGCGCGTTTGACCCCGCGAGCGGTCGTACGCTGCCGGACCGCTACATCGAGGGCAAATGCCCGATCTGCGGGTACATGGAAGCGCGCGGCGACCAGTGCGACAACTGCGGCAATCAACTCGACCCGATCGACCTGATCAACCCCCACCAGCGTGGCAGCGACGCTCCGGTCGAGTTTCGCGAGACGGAGCACTTCTTCTTCGACCTGCCGCGCTTCAGCGAGCAGCTGACCAGATGGATCGAGCAGCACGACGACTGGAGGCCCAACGTCCGCAAGTACTCGCTGGAGTTCGTCCGCAACCTCAAGCCGCGTGCGATCACGCGCGACCTGGACTGGGGCGTCCCCGTGCCGCTGCCCGGTTGGGAAGACAACCCGCACAAGAAGATCTACGTGTGGTTCGACGCGGTCATCGGCTACCTGTCGGCATCCATCGAGTGGGCGGCGAATCGCGGCGAGCCTGATGCCTGGAAGGAGTGGTGGCAGGACCCAGCCAGCTGCCACTACTACACGATGGGCAAGGACAACATCACGTTCCACACCATCATCTGGCCGGCGATCCTGCTCGGCGCGGGCGACCTGCACCTTCCGGACGAGATCGTGGCCAGCGAGTTCCTGCACATGGAGGGGTCGAAGCTCTCGACCAGCCGGGGCAACGTGATCTACGTCAAGGACGTGCTGGACCGGTACGACCCCGACCCGCTTCGGTACTACCTGATGATCGCCGGGCCCGAGAACCAGGACACGGACTTCACGTGGTCCGAGTTCATCCGCCGCAACAACGACGAGCTCGTCGCGACCTGGGGCAACCTCGTGCACCGGACGCTCGTCAACGCGCACCGCAACTTCGGCACCGTGCCCGAGCCCGGCACGTTGACGCCTGCCGACGAGGCGCTCATCAAGGAGGTCGAAGGCGCGCTGGACTACGTCGCCCAGCAGCTGGAGCAGGCGCGCTTTCAAAACGCGCTCAAGCAAGCGATGGCGATGGCCTCGCGCGTCAACGTGTACCTCGGGACCGAGCAGCCGTGGCAGACCATCAAGACCGACCGCGAGCGGGCCGGCACCGTGCTCTACGTCGCCCTTCGCTGCGTGGACAACCTCAAGACGATGCTCGCGCCGTTCCTCCCGTTCTCCGCGCAGCGGCTTCACGCGATGCTCGGCTACGACGACGTCATCGCGCCGCAACCTGAGGTCCAGGACCTGGGAACGCACCGCATCATCAGCGGGCGTTACGCGGCCGAGGATCGCTGGCGGCCCTCCGAGCTCGAACCCGGGCGCAAGCTGCAACCGCCCGAGCCGCTGTTCAAGCGACTCGAGGAGCTTGTCGAGGAGGCAGACGAATCTTCGTAGACAGTCACCTCCACCTCGAGGAGCTCGGCGACGCCGGCGAGGTGGTCGAGCAGGCAGTCCAGGCCGGCGTGACCCGCATGATCGCGGTCGGTGTCGACCTGCAGAGGAGCGCCAACGCGGTCTCCCTCTCGCACGCCTACGAGGAGGTGTGGGCGGGCGTAGGCCACTACCCGCTCGACCTGGCCGAGCCCGACCTCGCGGCGATGCGAAAGCTGGCGAGGGACGAGATGGTGGTGGCCATCGGCGAGATCGGCCTGGATTTCGAGCATGTCGGCGCTCCGCACCGCGACCTCCAGATCCAGAGGCTGGACGAGCTGTTCTCGATCGCGACCGAGCTCGATCTTCCGGTCTCGATCCACAACCGCGGCGCAGGCTCGGACCTCCTCGCGGCGATCGCCAGGCATCGCGGCCTGCGCGGAGCGATGCACTATTTCGCGCTCGACTGGGAGTGGGCGCAGCGATTCCTCGACGCCGGCTTCTACCTGTCCTTCGCCGGCCTCATCACCCGGCCCAGCCGCGAAGAGCTGCGCGATGTCGTCAAGCGGTGCCCGGCCGACCGGCTGCTCCTGGAAACCGACTCGCCCTACGGCAACTCGCAGAGGCGGATGGGCGTACCCAACCGCCCCGCCTACCTGATCGACACGGCCGAGCTGGTGGCTCAGCTGCGCGGGATCAGCCTGGAGCAGCTGGCCGACCAGGAGCGCGCCAACGCGATCACGCTGTTTCAAAAGATGAGGTGAGGCGGCCGAAGGCGCCCTCATGATCGATCCGGCTCGCGCGGCGGACCTCGACGGTCTGCTGCGCCGGCACCGCATTACACCGAAGCACCGCTTCGGCCAGAACTTCCTGATCGACGCCTCGCTGCGCGACGCCGTCTCCGACGCAGCGGGCACAGGACCCGACGACGAGGTGCTCGAGGTGGGCGCGGGAGTTGGAACATTGACCGTCGCGCTCGCCACGCGAAGCCGTCACGTGGTGGCGGTCGAGCTGGACCGGGACTTGATCCCGGCGCTGCGCGAGGTGGTTGGTGATCTGCCGAACGTCGAGATCGTCCAGGCCGACATCCTGCGACTGAACGTCGCCGAGCGGTTTCCGGATGGGGGAGAGGTCGTCGCCGGCAACATCCCGTACAACCTCACCGGCGCATTGATCCGCAAGCTGCTGGACCGACCGCCCCGGCCCAGGCGCCTTTCCCTCGTCGTGCAGAAAGAGGTGGCCGAGCGTTGGACGGCGACCACCGCGGCAAGCCTCGCCACGGTGGCGGTGCAGGTGTTCGCCGAAGCGACAACGCTGCTGACGATACCCGCCGGGTCCTTCGTGCCCACGCCGCGGGTCGACTCGGCGCTCGTGATCCTGGAAGTCCGGCGGAGTCCCGCAGTCGAGGTCAGCGATTTCGATGATTTCTTCCGCTTCGTCGAGGCCGTGTTTCAGTTCCGGCGCAAACAGGTGGGGGGCACGCTCGCGCGGCTCGTCGGACGGTCAGGCGATGAGGTCGCGAGTACGCTCCATGAGCTCGGCGTCGACCCCATGCGCCGACCGCAAACGCTGACCCTTCGCGAATGGGAAAGCGCCTACCACGCATTCAAACCCTAGGTTCGGTCGTTAACCTCTAGCGACCAGTGGAACCGATCCGGCTGCCGGTCGAGGCTCCAGGCGGTTTTCGCGGCGCGCTTCGGCACACCGCGTTTCGCAACATCTGGTTCGCTCAGCTGGCGGCTCAGCTGGCGGACAAATTCCTGCTGTTCTCGCTGATCATCCTGGCGTACAACATCTCGCACGGCAGCACGCCGGTTGCGGTGACGCTGCTCGCCTACACAGTTCCGGCGGTCTTGCTCGCGCCTCCCGCGGGAGTCATCGCCGACCGCATGAATCGCAAGCAGATCATGCTGTGGAGCAACATCGCTCGCGCCGGCGTGGTCGCCGCGATCCCCATCGCGTCTCTGATCCCCGGCGTGAAGGACGACTTCCTCCACCTGCTCCTGATCGCATTCCTGTTCTCGTCGGTGGGCCAGCTCTTCGCGCCGGCCGAGGCGGCCGTCATCCCAACCGTCCTGCCCCGGTCGATGCTGATCACGGCCAACTCGATGGCGCTGCTGACGTCGGTGCTGACCCTCGTCGTCGGGGGCGTGCTTGCGCCGGTCGTTTCCAGGATCGACCTCTACGCGCCGTACTGGTGCGCGGTCGTCCTGCTGATCGTCGCGGGCACGCTGATCTTCGCGTCGGACATTCCGCCGCTGGACCGACACACCGAGTCGCCCGTGGAGGAGAGCCGCAGCCGTTTCCATCAGATGCTCGTCGACCTGCAGGAGGGATTCGACGCGCTCCGCGCCTCCCGCGGACTGCGCCTGGCGTTCGGTCAGGTCAGCGTGGCCGTGCTCGTCCTGTTCATGCTGTACACGCTCGCGCCGGCCTACGTGAGCAAGGTGCTCGGCATCGCGGCGCAGGACACCTATGTGATCCTCGGCCCAGCGACCGCGGGCGCGATTCTCAGCGCCGTGCTGCTCGGCCAGTTTCTCCGCAACGTCGACCGCTCGCGGGTCCTCGCCGCCTCGCTGCTGGCCAACGGCATCACGCTGCTGGCGCTGGCGGCCGTGCCGCAGGCGATGCGCCACTTTCCTGACCTCCAGGTCCACAACCGGATCACGGGCGCGACTTTCAGCCTTCTGCTGGGTGTCGAGTTCGGCGCCATCCTGATCCCGGCCGTCACCTACCTGATGGAGTCGACCAGCGACGCGATTCGCGGCCGGATCTTCGCGCTCCTCTACATGGTCATCAACGGCGTGTCGGCGCTACCGGTCCTGGTCGCAGCGGCGCTGGCCGACACGATCGGAACGGCGCAGGTGCTCGGCGGCCTCGGGGTGCTGCTCCTCGGAGGTGGTCTGGGGATCATCGCCGGAAGGTTGCACGCGCCTGAGCCAAGAGCAGAATCGCCACAATCAGTGAAATGATCGCCAGCCCGCCGATGCCGATCGCGCGGATGATCGTCTCCAGCAGCGCGAGATTTTTCCCGAGCACGTAGCCGGCCACGCCGATGGCGATCGCCCACAGGAGTCCGCCGATGGCGCTGAAGAGCTGGAAGCGCCAGAACGGCATGCGCGCCATCCCGGCAAGCATCGAACCCCACGTCCGCAGGCCGAGCACGAATCGCGCGAGAAGCACGGCCTTGTCGCCGTGTCGGGCGAAGAAGAGCTCGGAGCGCGCGATGTGCTCGGGCCGAATGTGAAAGAAGCGGCCGAAGCGCTCCACGAACGGCCGGCCGCCGTGGTGGCCCAGCGCGTAGCCGAGGTCGGCGCCGGCGGTAGCGCCGACAAAACCGAAGAAGATCACCAGCACGATCGATTGATGTCGGGCCGCGGCCCATGCTCCCGCGGCCAGCAGAAGAGCCTCTCCCGGAAATGGCACGCCTGAACTTTCGATCAGGATGCCCAGCCCTGCCGAGGGATAGCCGAGCACGTCGACGATCTCCGTCCAATTCACCAGTTGGTTGCTTCCCCGCTAGCGGGGAAGGTGGCCGGACGCGCAGCGTCCGGCCGGATGGGGAGATCCGAGCCCGTTCATGGCGCTTCATATACTGGACGACCCGATGGCCGAATACGGTGACCACGAGGTCTCAGACGATCCGCTCCAGATCCTGCGTCACTCGACCGCGCATCTCCTTGCGGCGGCCGTCACCGAGCTCTACCCGGGCGCCAGGTACGCGATCGGCCCGGCCATCAAAGAGCCGCCTGGCTTCTACTACGACTTCGATCTCGGCAAGCCGATCTCAGAGGCTGACCTGCCGGCGATCGAATCGCGCATGCGCCGCATCGCGCAGGAAGGGCGGTCGTTCGAGCATGAGATCCTGCCCCGTGAGCAGGCCATCCAGGAGTTTCGCAAGCGTGGGCAGGACTACAAGCTGGAGCTGATCCAGGACAAGGTCTCGGGAGATGGGGTCAGCGTCTATCGCACCGGCGATTTCCTGGATCTCTGCCTCGGCCCGCACGTCAGCTCTACGCGCGAGCTGAAGGCGTTCAAGCTGCAGCGCGTCTCGGGCGCTTACTGGAGGGGCGACGAGAAGAGGCCCCAGCTCACGCGCATCTACGGCACGGCGTGGCAGACCCAGAAGGAGCTGGACGACTATCTGAAGTTCCTCGAGGAAGCCGAGAAGCGCGATCACAAGAAGCTCGGCAAGGACCTCAAGCTGTTCGCCGTCGACGACCGGGTCGGGCCGGGACTTCCACTGTGGCTTCCGGACGGTGCGACGGTGCGCCGCGAGCTGGAGCGCTTCATCGTCGATGAGGAGCTGGCGCGTGGCTACCTGCACGTCCGCACTCCCGACGTGGCGAGGCTTGACCTGTTTCGGCAGAGCGGCCACGCCCAGCTGTACGCCGACTACATGTATCCGCCGATGAGATTCGAGGACGGGGAAGAGCTGGAGCTGCGTCCCGTCAACTGCCCGCATCACATCGTCGTCTATCAAACCGAGCTGCGCAGCTATCGCGACCTGCCGCTCCGCATCGCGGAGATCGGCAACAACTGGCGCTACGAGCGCTCGGGGACGCTGGCCGGAATGAACCGCGTCCGCTCGTTCGCCCTCAACGACGCGCACATCTTCTGCACGCCCGATCAGCTCATGGAAGAGGTCAAGGGCGCGATCGACCTCGCCCTGTACTTCTCGAAGGTGCTCGGCATCGACGAGTTCCGCTACCAGCTCTCGACTCGGGACGACGTCAAAGAGAAGTGGTTGGGAAACGAGGAGCAGTGGCAGGAGGCGCAGGCGGCTCTGGCGGAGGCGCTCGAGTCGATGGGCCAGACGTACTCGGTCGGCAAGGGTGAGGCCGCGTTCTACGGGCCGAAGATCGACTTCCAGGTGTTCGACGCGCACCGCCGCGAATACACCAACTCGACGGTGCAGGTCGACTTCCAGCTGCCGCAGCGGTTCGAGCTGGAATACGTGGCGGAGGATGGCAGCCGCAAACGGCCGGTGATGGTGCATCGCGGTGCGGCGGGTGCGATGGAGCGGCTGTTCAGCTACTTGATCGAGCGTTACGCCGGCGCATTTCCGACCTGGCTTCATCCGACGCAGGTCGTCGTCGCCCCGATCGCCGACGCGCACAACGAGTATGCGAATCAGGTCGCGAGCCGTCTCCGCGCAGCCCGGGTGCGCGTCCAGCTCGACCAGAGATCAGAGCGCCTCGACCGCAAGGTCAGGGACGCCAAGCTGAAGAAGGTTCCCTACATCGCCGTCATCGGGGGGAAAGAGGTCGAGTCTGGACACCTGAACGTGCAGAATCGCGCGGGCGAGAAGATCGACATGCCGGTCGAGTCATTCCTCGAGATGATCACCGCGGAGATCGCGGACCGCCGCCGCTAGCCGTCCAGGACGATGGCGATCCTGGTGCCGGTTCCGACCTTGAACAGCTCCACGCTGCCGAAAACGTTGAGCGTCGAAACTCGACTGAACTTGATCGTGCCGCTGGTGTAATCGACCGAGATCAGCGTCCAGTCACCTGACTTGAGCTTCGCCTCGTAGTACGGCCCCACCGTCGTGACCGCGTCGCCTGACTCGAAGCTCATGCGGCATTCGCGCCTGTTCCCGGCGGTCGTTGTCGTCTCGGCCGACACCGTCGAGCCTGGGTAACGTGGGAAGTCAGAAGGCAGGCAGCTGAATGCGCCGTTCTGGAACCCGTGCACCAGCGAGACGATGCCCCACACACCTCCCACCGCGGCCATGACGAAAAAGAAGGTGACGCCTCCGATCAACCACCACAGCCACCATCTCCGCCCCGTGCGCTGCTGGGTGCTCACATCGGCAGTTATAGGCCCTCTAGAGACCTCCTGGGATCCTGCCTCCGCAGTCGCCCTGGGCCGACACCGGCGCGATTGCGCTCGTGGTCACGGTCGCAACCCTTGGCTGATGCTGCGGGTCCCCGCCAGAGATCACGTGTCCGTCGTCGATCCAACCGCAGGCGAACATTCCCGGGATGGTCGGAGCTCCAATCGTGAACGAGGTGCCCGAGTTGTCGACAAACGCCACCATGCTGCCGTCGGGAGACACGTAGGCAAACGAGGGCCCGTCGACAGCAAGGCTGCGCACAAGGCCGTTCGTCCAGTTCACCTCGCGTACGGTTTTGTAGCCGGCAGTTTCTATGCACCCCACGCCGGCAGGCGAGGGCGGACCCGCAATCACGCAGCCGGGGCCGCCGAGCGTGAATCGCCGATTCGCCGTGTTGGGATCGACCACATGCAGCTCCTGCGTGCCGCAGCAGAACGGACCGCCGCCCTGAGTGCACGAGGGGGTCTTGCCCAGGACGAGGTTGTTGGTGCCGTGCCAGCCTATGGGCCACAGGCTGAAAGCGCCGATCTCATTGAAGAGGTCCAGGTGATTGCCGCCGCCACTCAGGTTCTCCACGTAGAGCCTGGTCGACGCGCCGCTGGATGTGAAGTCGGCGACGATCACCGCGATCCGCTGATCGTCTGGGCTGACGGCGAACATGCTGCGTCGCGCCGCGGTGCCGGCCGCCACCGTGGTGGCCTGGCCTGACGCACCGTTGGGCGCCAGGAATCGGACCGCGCCCTGCGCATCCATGAAGTAGACGCGCGTATCGCTGGTGCTCACTGGAGCCGGGACCACGGCGGCAGCCGCGTTC
Organism: Candidatus Limnocylindrales bacterium; assembly: GCA_035473355.1. Taxonomy (GTDB): domain Bacteria; phylum Chloroflexota; class Dormibacteria; order Dormibacterales; family Dormibacteraceae; genus 40CM-4-65-16. The sequence continues at coordinate 17,796 of DATIOJ010000001.1, read as the reverse complement.
GCGCACGACGCTGCGACCGGGGTGGTCGCCTGGGTCGTGGCGACGACCTTTCCGTCGATCCCGATGATGCTCACCGAGTAGCTGCTCGCCGCCTGGCTGCCGACGAGCACGCCATACGCGCCGACCACCGGTTGAGGGGATGCCGGCGCCGGCGAGGCCGACGCGGACGGGGAGGCCGACGAGTGCGCCGTAGCGCTTGGCGGGGCAGACGCTGCCGGCGAGTGGCCTGCTGTGCTCGGTCCTCCGCCGCATGCCGCGGCGAGACAGGCGAGAATCAGCAGCAAGACCGCGACGGCCGCCGTTCTGGGTGCTGGGACGTTGGGCTGCGTTCCCATCAGCGGAGCAACGCCATTTTGCGCGCTGGGTTACGTTTCCGGTACCATCCACGCTCTAAAGCAGGGCGCCGACCCTCACCCCCAGAGCCAGGCTCGAACGGGTTCGCCAGCGGACGGCACCTTGCTGTCCGTTTTGTTTTATCTGGATGGAGGAATAACGCAACACTGAATTTGGCCGAGGTAGCGTCCCATACCGTTTAAAGAGCTGAGAATCAACGATCAGATCCGCAGCTCCGAAGTGCGTCTGATCGATGACCAGAACAACCAGCTTGGCGTGCTTTCGCTCGACGCCGCGCTGCGCATCGCGAACGAGAAGGGACTCGACCTCGTGGAGGTGGCGCCACAAGCGAACCCGCCGGTCTGCCGCCTGATGGACTACGGACGCTACAAGTTCGAGACCGTCAAGCGAGAGAAGGACCAGCGCCGCAAGCAGAACGTCATCAAGCTCAAGGAGATGAAGCTGCGGCCGAAGGTGGCCGAGCACGATTTCCAGACCAAGTTCAAAGGCTTGCGACAGTTCCTCGAAGCAGGAGAGAAGGTCAAGGTGACGATCATGTTCAGGGGCCGCGAGATGGTCCACCAGGACATCGGGCGCAAGCTGCTCGACCGGGTGGCCGACGACGCGCGTCAGTTCGCCGTCGTCGAGCGCCAGCCGTTGCTGGAGGGCAAGAACCTTTTCATGATCCTCGCGCCCAGCCGCCAGGGCGCGGTGAAGGAGCAGGCGACCAGTGCCTAAGTTGAAGACGCAGAAGGGCATCGCCAAGCGCGTTCGGGTCACCCGCAACGGCAAGCTGGTGCGGCGTACTTCGTGGATGAGCCACCGCCTGCACCAGAAGTCGAAGAAGCACAAGCGCAAGGACCACACCGAGCAGCCCGTGTCCAAGGCGGACCGCAAGACGGTGCGCCGAGCGCTCGGACTGTAGGCCGAGATGGCACGAGTCAAGCGCGGCGTCCCGGCGCATCGCCGGCACAAGGCGATCCTCGACCGCGCGAAGGGCTTCCGGCTTTCCAAGAAGCTTCTGTTCCGTCCCGCCAACGAGGCGGTCCTGCACGCGCTGGCCTACGCCTTCCGCGACCGCCGCCGCCGCAAGCGCGAGATGCGCCGGCTGTGGATCGCCCGGATCAACGCTGCCTCCAGGCAGTCAGGGCTGCCCTACAACAAGCTCATGCACGGCCTTCGCCAGGCCGGAGTGGAGATCGACCGCAAGATGCTGGCCGACCTGGCCGTGCGCGACAGCGGTTCCTTTGCCCGGCTGGTGGAGGTTGCAAAGAAAGCCCTGTAAGTCAGACCCAACCTGCTGGGAAAGGGAGCAGGCGCGCTTGCCCCGCCGTCAGGCGGGGTGGGCTTTGCCCACGCGCCGATGAGGGGAAACCGGCCGGTTTCCCCTCATGTTTCTGACCAGCTGATCTCCAGCCCGGACAACGAGGTCGTCCGCCGCCTGCGGCGTCTCGCTCACCGGCGCGAGCCAGGCCTGGTCCTCCTGGAGGGCCCGCGCGTGCTCGCCGAGGCGAAGGCTGCAGGCCTGGCGTTCGAAGTGATCGCGGTCCGCGAGGGCGACAGGCTTCCCTTCCACACCGAGTCGCGGCTGACGCTCACGCACGGCGCGTTTCGCGCGGCCACGCAGACCGTCACGCCACAGGGCGCGATCGCGATCGCCCGCGTCCACGAGGCATCGCCCGCCGAAGCAGTCGCTTCGGCGCGGGAAGCGCGGTGGCCGCTCCTTGTGCTCGACGGCGTGCAGGATCCCGGCAACGTCGGCGCCATCGCGCGGACCGCCGCCGCGGCCGGTGCGCCCGCCCTCGCAGTGCTGCCCGGAACCGCGGACCCCTATGGTCCCAAGGCCGTCCGCGCGTCGGCCGGAAACGTGTTTCGCCTGCGGGTCGCCAGAGTCCAGTGGAGGGACCTGGCCGAGCTGGACGGCTTCGGGGCCGCGCCGGCGGGCGGTGCACCGCTGGCCGAAGCGCCGATAGAGTCTGCGGGCATGATCGTGCTGGGCAGCGAGGCGCACGGCCTCTCACGCAAAGACCTGAAGCTCGTGACGGTGCCGTTGAACGAAGGTGTCGAGTCGCTCAACGTCGCCGCGGCGGCGGCGCTGATCCTCTTCGAGATTCGTCGGAGGCTTGCGGCGTGACTGATCCAAACGCGCTGACGAGCGAGGCGCTGGCCGCCATCGGCAAGGCCCAGACGCCCGCGGAGCTCGAGCGCATCGAAGTCGACTACCTCGGCCGCAAGAGCGGGCGCGTCAGCAAGCTGCTGGAGGGCATCGGCTCGCTCGCGGCGGAGCAGAAGGCCGCGCTCGGCAAAGCGGTCAACGAGTCCAAGCGGTCGATCGAGGCCGCGCTGGCGGCACGGCGGGCCGAGCTCGAGTCGGCGCGCCTGGCCGACCTCGCCGAGACCGAGGCCATCGACGTCACGTTCCCCGGAACGCCGCTGGACCGCGGGCACATCCACGTGCTGACGCAGGTCTCGCGCCAGGTCGAGACCGTCCTGGAGTCACTCGGCTACCACGTCGAGCTCGGACCCGAGGTCGAGACCGAGTGGTACAACTTCGAGGCCCTCAACATCCCCGCCGGTCACCCGGCGCGAGAGAACTGGGATTCCTTCTACTTCACCCCCGAGCTGCTGCTGCGCGCGCACACGTCGCCGGTCCAGATCCGTGCCATGCAGCGTCTCAAGGAGCCGCCGATCTACATCATCGCGCCCGGGCGGTGCTACCGCCGCGACGCACCGGAGGCCACGCGCCTTCCTTACTTCATGCAGGTCGAAGGCCTTGCAGTGGACAAGGGCCTGACCGTCGGCGACATGAAGGGCACGCTCCTCTACATGATCCAGTCGCTGTACGGCGCGGACCGCAAGGTCCGCGTGCGGCCGAGCTACTTCCCCTTCACCGAGCCCAGCTTCGAGTTCGACGTCACGTGCGGCATCTGCAATGGCGTCGGCTGCAAGAGCTGCCGGCACAAGGGTTGGCTCGAGGTGGGCGGGTGCGGGATGGTGCACCCGCAGGTCCTGCGCAATGGCGGCATCGACCCGACGCAGTGGAACGGCTACGCGTGGGGCTTCGGCATCGAACGCATGGCGATGCTCAAGCACGACATCGACGACATCCGGCTCTTCTACGAGTCGGACCTGCGCTTCCTGGAGCAGTTCTGATGCGGATCTCCTATGAATGGTTGGGCGACTTCGTCGACCTCGAGGGCGTAACGCCGAAGGAGGCGGCGGACGTGCTCACGCGGCTCGGGATCGAGGTCGAGTCGCTGACCACCGTCGACCTCTCGCAGATCGTCATCGGCAAGGTGCTGGAGCAGACGTCGCACCCGAAGTCGCGCAACCCGCTGTGGATCCACCTGGTCGACCTGGGCGACCGGATGGAGCAGATCATCGCCGGCGCCCCCAACGCGGTCCCCGGCTCGCTGGTGCCGGTCGCCCTTCCCGGGACGACGGTGCCCAACGGCAAGGTCGTCCGGGACATGAACATCGCCGGTTTCAGGGCGGCGGGCATGCTGTGCTCGGCAGATGAGCTGCTGCTGGGCGAAGACCACTCCGGGATCCTGATCCTCGACAAGGGCACGCCCGGCGAGCCCCTCACCTCTGTGATCCCAAGCCAGGCGATCATGGAGGCGGAGATCACCTCCAACCGGCCGGACGAGATGGGCCACCTCGGTGTGGCGCGCGAGCTGGCCGCCGGCCTAGACCGGCCGCTGAAGCGCGACTTCATGCCCGCCTTCACCGGCACGGCCGATCCGCCGGGGCGCGACCTCGTGAAGGTCACCATCGACGATCCGGATCTGTGCAGCCGCTACATCGGAGGCGTGATCAGGGGCGTCCGCGTAGGCCCAAGCCCGGAGTGGATGCAGCGCAGGCTGAGGGCCTCCGGTGTGCGCCCGATCAACAACATCGTCGACATCACCAACTACGTGCTGCTCGAGTACGCGCAGCCGCTGCACGCCTTCGACCTCGCGCGGCTGAACGGACCCGCCATACATGTCCGCCGCGCTCGCGAGAGCGAGAAGATCCTTGCCCTCGACGGCGTGGTCCGCGAGCTGACGCCGGACATGCTCGTGATCGCGGACGCGCTTCGGCCGGTCGCTATCGCGGGCGTTATCGGCGGCGAGGAGACTGCCGTCACCAGCGCGACGACCGACATCCTGCTCGAGTCGGCCACGTTTCATGGCCCGAGCGTGCGCCAGACGTCTCGAGCGCTCGGGCTGCGCACCGAGGCATCGGCGCGATTCGAGCGCAACCTCCCGCCGGAGCTGGCGCTCGCCGGGGCGCGCCGCGCGGCATCGCTCATCTCGGAGCTGGCCGGCGGCACCGTGCACCGCGAATGGGCGGATGTCTATCCGCGCCCGCAGGAGCCGGTGCGCGTCAACCTCCGGCCGGCATTGATCGACGAAGTGCTGGGCACGCACGTGCCCCTCGAAGAGTCGGAAGCGATCCTCAAGCGCCTCAACTTCCACGTCAAGGTGATGAGCGACGGCGAGTGGGACGTCCTGCCGCCCGTCTTCCGACTGGACGTGACGATTCCGGAAGACCTGGTCGAGGAGGTCGGCCGCGTTTACGGCTACGACCGCGTGCCGCCCACGCTTCCTGGGCGCCGGCACGACAGGTGGGTGCCCCAGTCGCCGAGCGTCGATCGCCGGCTCGACGCGGTGCGCGAGGTCCTGGCCGGCGCCGGTTTCAGCGAAACCTGGAACCCGGCGCTCGTCTCAGGTCGAAAGCTGGAGGAGCTGCGCATCGCGGCCCACGCCATGCGAGTCTCCAACCCGCTCAGCGACGACCTGGACACGCTGCGCACGTCGCTGCTGCCGTCGCTCATCGACGTGCTGGCGCTCAACCGCGACCGCGGCCGGACCGACGTCCGCGTCTACGAGATCGCCGAGGCCTATCTCGCCAAGGTGGGCGAGAAGAACGCCCAGCCCGACGAGCCCCTTCGGGCCGGCGTGGTCGCGACGGCCGGCACCTCGGCGGACGAGGCGCAGGCCGCCTTCTATCGCCTGAAGTCGGTGCTCGATCGGTGCGTCGCGTCGCTGCTGGCGCCGGCGTGCAGCTACGACCGAGCGTCGACGGAGCTGTTTCATCCGGGCCGCTGCGCGGCGGTGATGCTCGAGGGTCGCCAGCTCGGCTACCTGGGCGAGCTGCATCCGAGCGTGATGGCCGGTGAGCGCGTCGACGGCAGGGTCGTGGCGTTCGAGATCGACGTGGAGCCATTGCTCGCCGCCGCCAGCGCGCCTCGCGCGCAACCGCTGCCGCGTTTCCCAAGCGTGGAGCGCGACCTGGCCGTCGTGGTCGAGGAGACGGTCGCGGCAGGGGCGCTGCTGGCGAGCATCAAGGAGCTGGCCGGCGACCTTTTAGAGGGGGCTCGTGCGTTTGACGAATATCGTGGGTCCCAGATGCCTGAAGGCCACAAGAGCATCGCATTTACCTTGACTTTCCGAAGCCCTGAGCGCACCCTGACGGACGCCGAAGTGGACAGGGTGATGGCGGAGATCAAGCTGGGGCTGGAGAAGAGACACCGCGCCAGGTTCCGAGAGTGAAATCAGGCGCGGATTTCGGACGCTCCGGCGTGCCTGAAGAAAGGGCCCTCTAAATTGACCTCTGTCGACGTCTTTCCGATCCTGCTCTTGATCCTCTACGGGGTTGGCGGGTTCTTCACGGGGCTCATTCGCCGTTTCATCGGGCTCGCCGCCCTCTTCGTCGCGGTGTGGGCCGCGACGAACATGGGGCTGCAGGCGGGCGGCATCCTCCAGCAGACCTCGTCTGTCTCCGAAGTTTCAGACGGCCGCATCTACGGCTTCTTCGGCATCATCTTTTTCGTCCTGCTGCTCGTCGAGGTGGCGACGCAGATCGCGCACAGGCAGATCCAGATCCAGGCGGTTGTGCTCAACCGCACCCTTGGCGCGATCCTGGGCGTGCTGACCGCGGTGCTGCTCTCCGTGGTCGTCGTCTACGAGCTGGGCGCCGCCGCCAACCCGATCGGCGGCAGTCACCTCGACGCGCTGCAGCTGAGCATCCGCGACTCCGTGCACCACTCGGCGTACATGACCAACCTCGTGAACGCGCTCGGTAAGCCGATCATCTCGCTGTTCCAGCCGCTGCTACCCAGCGACCCCCAGGTGTATTTCGGTCCCAATCCCGTAAATCCCTAGACTCGCTCCGGTGAGCAGGGATTTCTTCGAGCGCCTGCGCGAGCGGGCGGTAAAGATCGACGTCGAGGATCACCTGAGGGGCCGCCTCGCGCGCGATGACAAGCTGCGGGTAAAGCTCGGCCTCGACCCGACCGCGCCCGACCTCCACATCGGGCACCTCGTGGTCCTCGACACGCTTCGCATGTTCCAGAACGAGGGCCACCAGGTCGTCGTGATCATCGGCGACTACACGGCGCTGATCGGCGATCCCAGCGGCCGCTCGGAGACGCGGCCGATGCTGAGCGAAGAGCAGATCGCCGCCAACGCCGAGACCTACTTCAAGCAGCTCGACCTCGTGCTCGACCGCAGCCGCATCGAGGTGAGGCACAACTCCGAGTGGCTGGCGACGATGACCGCGGCCGACATCCTCCGCCTGATGGCGAAGGCAACGCTGCAGCAGGTCTTGCAGCGCGAGGACTTCGCCGACCGCATCAAAGAGGGTACCCCGATCAGCGCGCACGAGATCCTGTACCCGTTCAACCAGGCCTACGACTCTGTTGCCATCCAGGCCGACGTCGAGATCGGCGGCACGGACCAGCTGTTCAACCTGCTGTTCGGCCGAGAGATCCAGAAGACGTATGGACAGGAGCCCCAGGACGTCGCGGTCTTTCCGCTGCTCGAGGGCACCGACGGCGAGAAGAAGATGGGCAAATCGCTCAACAACTACATCGGCCTGACCGAGCCGCCGGAGGAGATCTACGGCAAGACGATGTCGATCCCCGACCGCCTGATCGACAAGTACGTGAGGCTGGTCTCCGGCCTCGACCTCGCGGAACAGGATGGCGTGCTCGCATTGAAGCCTCGCGACGCCAAGGCCGCGCTGGCGCGGCAGCTCGTCAAGCGATTGCACGGAGAGAAGGCGGCGGGCCGCGCAGAGGAGGACTTCAACCTCAAGTTCCGCAAACGCGAGATTCCCCCGGACCGGGAGCTTTACGACAAGGCGCCGGCCGACCTGGTCAGCTTCCTCGTGGAGACCGGGATTGCCAACAGCCGCAACGACGCGCGACGATTGGTGGAGCAGGGCGGCGTGCGGATCAACGGCGAAAAGGTCGGCCCTGAGTCGGTGCCCAAAACGGGCGACGTCGTGTCGGCCCGGAGGCGGTACATCGAACTAAAATGAACGAAAGAATGTTCGGAGTCCGAATCTAGTGTCGGGCCACTCCAAGTGGGCCGGCATCAAGCACAAGAAGGCCGTCGTCGACGCCAAGCGGGGCCAGGCGTTCACCCGCGCGAGCCGGGAGATCACCATCGCGGCGCGCGAGGGCGGCGGCAACCCAGAAGGGAATTTCCGCCTCCGGCTGGCGATGCAGAAGGCGCGCGAGATCAACATGCCGACCGACAGAATCCAGAACGCCATCAAGCGGGGGACGGGGGAGCTGGCGGGCGAGAAGCTCGAAGAGGTTCGCTACGAGGGGTACGGCCCGGCCGGCGTCGCGATCATGGTCGACACGCTGACCGACAACCGGAATCGCACCTCGGCATCGCTCCGCCATCGCTTTTCGAAGGGCGGCGGGAACATGGCGGAAAGCAACGCGGTGGGGTGGATGTTCGAGCGCAAGGGCGTCATCACCGCCAACGCGGGCAAGAACGATCCCGAGGAGGTCGGGCTCGCGGCGATCGAGGCCGGAGCAGATGACGTGCAGGTCGACGGCAAATCCGTCGAGATCAGCGCGCCGCCTTCAACTTTTGAAAAAGTGAAGGCCGCGGTCGAGGGCCTCGGCGTCAACGTCGACAACGCCGAAGTCACGATGCAGCCAAAGCAAACGGTCGCGGTGGGCGAGGACAAGGCCGCCGCGGTGCTGCGGTTGATGGAGTCACTGGAGGAGGACGACGACGTCCAGCAGGTATACGCCAACTTCGACATCCCAACCGACGTCCTTGAACGCGTCTCCGCACAGGTATGAATGAAACAAATTGAGAGGTCGCAAGTAGGCCGGATTCACTCCGGCCGTCTCCCAGACTTTTTTCCGTCCAAGCGCCGCCCAATCGTTTCATGTGGAACAGGAGTGGGTTCCGCGGGGGAGGACGGAGTCCTCACCCGCGATTTTCAACGCGTCTCCGCACAGGTGTAGAAACACGCTGGATCAATGTCTGGTAAGCGCGACGGGCTGATCCTCGGGATCGATCCGGGCCTGGCGGGAACAGGGTTTGCCCTGTTCGCGGAGCCAAACCTCGTCCTTGGCTGCAGCACGGTGGTCACGATTCCCGGGCGCGACGGCGCTCGCCTGCTCACGATCACGAATCACCTTCGCGCACTTCTCGCGGACAACCCGCCCGCGGAAGCGTCGATCGAGGAGCTGTTCATGGGCCGCAACGCGACGAGCGCGGTGGGCGTCGCCCAGGCCCGGGGTGCGATCCTCAACGTGCTCGAGGAGTGCGGAGTGCCCGTCTTCGAGTACAAGCCGAGCCAGGTGAAAGTCATCCTCACCGGCTACGGCAACGCCGACAAGAATCAGATCGGCCGCATGCTCGCGGCTCAGGTCAAGATGCCCGAGGGCCGGCTCGACGACCACGCGCGAGACGCGATCGCGATCGCGTTGTGCCATTCGCGCAGCCGGCGATTCGCGCGGGCGGCGACGACAAGGTGATTGCTCATCTCAGCGGTGTGGTGCGGCGAGCGGGCGCTGATTTCGTCGTGGTCGACGTCGGCGGAGTGGGTTACATGGTCGCGGTGGCGACGCAGACGCGCCAATCCCTGCCCCCTCCGGGCGGAGAGGTCGACCTGCACATCCACACCCACGTCCGCGAAGACCAGCTCGCGCTTTACGGGTTCGCCTCGGTCGAAGAGCTCGAGCTGTTCGAGATGCTGATCCAGGTCGACGGGGTGGGGCCGAAGGTCGGGCTGAACATCCTCGGCGCGGCAAGCCTCGAGGTTCTGAAGCGCGCCATCATGAGCGAGGATGCGGCACCGATCCGGAGAGCCAGCGGCGTCGGCCCCCGCACGGCCGCGAAGGTGATCATCGAGCTGAAGCCGCGACTCGACGCCGTGGCGGCCCTCGAGGTGGTGCCCAGCGCTGCCGCGTTGGCGGGCGACGGCGCGGTGCCAAGGGCGGTCGAGTCGGCGCTGCGCAACCTCGGCTACTCGTCGCAGGAGGCGCGCGCCGGAATCGACTCCGTCGACTGGAAGGCATCACCCGACACCCAGGAGGCTCTCGCCACTGCGCTCAGGGCGCTCGGACGCAAATGACGAAAGACAAGGTTCTCGACGCCGGTTCAGACGACGACCAGTTCGACCTCACGCTGCGACCACGCTTGCTCGCCGAGTACGTGGGACAGGAGCAGGTGCGCGAAAACCTCAGCATCCTCCTCGAGGCGGCGCGTCGCCGTGACGAGCCTGTGGAGCACGTGCTGCTCTGCGGACCGCCCGGCCTGGGCAAGACCACGCTCGCCCACATCATCGCCAACGAGCTTGGCGTCGCGATCAAGGTGAGCTCGGGCCCGGCGATCGATCACCAGGGAGCGCTCGGGTCGATCCTTCTCAACCTCACGACGCGGGACGTGTTCTTCATCGACGAGATTCACCGCCTGAACACGGTCGTGGAGGAGTCGCTGTACCCCGCCCTCGAGGACTTCCGCTTCGACGCAGTGCTGGGCAAGGGCGTGGGGGCGAGCGCCGCCACGCTGCCGCTGCCGCACTTCACCTGCGTCGGCGCCACGACCAGGCAGGGCCTGCTCAGCGGGCCGCTGCGCGATCGGTTCGGAGCGGTCTACCGGCTCGACTTCTACAACAAGGCCGAGCTCGAGAAGATCGTGACCCGCTCCGCGCGCATCCTCGACATCGAGATCCACGGCGACGCCGTCTCCGAGATCGCCCGCCGCGCCCGCGGCACGCCCCGCATCGCCAACCGCCTGCTGCGCCGAGTCCGTGACTACGCGCAGGTGCGCGGGGACGGGCGGGCCACCATGGAGACCACGCGGCAAGCGCTGAGCATGCTCGAGGTGGACGAGATCGGTCTCGAGCCACTCGACCGGCGGCTGCTGGAGAACGTGATCCTGAAGTTCAAGGGCGGTCCGGTCGGGCTGGACACGCTGGCCACCTCGGTATCCGAGGAGCCGGAGACGATCGAGGACGTCCACGAGCCGTACCTGATCCAGATCGGCTTCCTCGCCCGGACCGCCCGCGGCCGCATCGCGACGGAGCTCGCGTACGAGCATCTCGGGCTCAAACCACCCGCTCCGGCGACCGAGCAGACCCGCCTACTGTAAGCACGTAATGGGAGATGTGGGCCGCCTGCTCCTTGTCTTCGGCGTGCTCCTGGTGGTTGTCGGCGGCGCGCTCATGCTGTTCGGCCGCTTCCACCTGCCGGGCGACTTCACCTTCCGGAGCGGGAACGTGACCGTCTACGTTCCGCTGGCCACCTGCCTCATCCTTTCGATCGTGGCCACGGTGGTCCTGAACCTGATCTTCCGGCAGCGATGACCTATCCGACCGTAGACTGATTCGCCGCCTATGCAGTTAGTCTTGAGCTGGCCAATCCGCCTGTTCGTCATCGCCGTGCTTCTGTTTTCGCTCTTCGTCGACGGCGCCGGCTACGTGTACCGGATCGCCAACCACCTTCCCCTGCAGGGCAACGTCGCGGGGCTGCCGCCCAACTTCGGCGGCTGGCAGCTCTACTTCCACAAGGGCCTCGACCTCGCGGGCGGTACCCACATCGACTATCAGCTGACCAACTTCCCGGCCGGCCAGAGCCGCGCCGATGTCCAGCAGCGCACGATCCAGGTGATCAACAAGCGGGTCAACGCCCTCAACGTGAGCGAGCCGGAGATCCGCGGCGCGGGCAACAACTACGACCGCATCACCGTCGACCTCGCGGGCGTGACCGCGGACCAGGCGCAGAAAACGATCGGCGCTGTTTCCAAGCTCGTGTACACGAAGTGGGTGGCCGACAGCAAGGTGACCGCGGGCCCTCAGCCCGGATACAAACCGCAGCTGACGGGCCTCACCGGAGACGACATCTCCAGCGCGAGCTCCACCATCGATCAGACGGGCACGAGCTGGGTCGTCAACGTCAGCTTCACCCAGCACGGGGCCGCCACCTTCGACAACCTGACCCGGGACGCGGTCAACGCCTGTCCGGGAACCACCACGGACTGCCCCCAGCGCCACCTCACGATCTGGCTCGACCTCACGCAGAACGACATCGACAACTGGGAAGACCCCGCCTACGCGCAGAAGGTCAGCCTCAACTACGATCCCGGCTGCCTCGCGACACAGACGACCGGCGTCGTGTGCGGGAAGCTGCTGACCGACCCGACCACGATCCAGGAGATCGCGGGCGGCAACGCGCAGATCTCCGGTTCGTTTACGCAGGCGAGCGCCGCCGACCTGGCGACCGGGATCAACTCCGGATCGCTGCCGGTCGACCTCGTCGCGCTCGACGTGACGCAGGTCAGCGCGACCCTTGGCGCGCAGTCGGTGACGCTGAGCCTCGCCGCGGGCCTCCTCGGCCTCGTGATCGTGGTGATCTTCATGATCGTCTACTACCGCCTGCCCGGTCTCCTCGCGAGCCTCGCCCTCCTCTTCTATGCGGGGGCCGTGCTCGCGGTGTTCAAGGTGCTTCCGGTGACGCTGACGTTGGCCGGCATCACCGGGTTCATCCTCTCGGTGGGCATGGCGGTCGACGCCAACGTCCTGATCTTTGAACGCTTCAAGGAGGAGGTGAGGGCCGGTCGGACGATCACCGCCGCAGTCGACGCCGCCGTGCGCCGCGCCTGGCCCGCGATCCGGGATTCGAACACGTCCACCCTGATCACGTGCATCATCCTCGGCTTCGTCGGACCTTCCGCCGTAAAGGGCTTCGCCATCACGCTGGGAATCGGAGTCGTCGCCAGCCTGATCTCCTCCATCGTCGTCACCCACAACCTGCTCGCGATCGTGCTCGCCGGCAGCGGCTTCCGGCGGGCGGCGCTGCTCGGAGTGGACCGTGTCAGAGCTGTCTGACGTTCAAGCGGACGAGCAGTCCGCGGACATAGTCGCCACCAACGGCGAGCCGGAGCCCGCTCCGAAAGCCCCCGAACCGGTCGCCGCGCCAAAGGTCAGGCGCTTCAACGTCATCGGCCGGCGGAACCTGTTTTTTGCCGTCTCGCTGATCGTGATCATCCCGGGCATCGTCTCGATGTGGCACAACCACTTCCTCCTCGGCATCGACTTTGCAGGTGGGACAGAGATCACTGCCACCTTCACGCGCCCGGTCACGCTCGCCCAGGTGACCGGCGCGGTCAACGCGGAGAACCTGAACGGTTCCGTGATTCAGACCACGGGTGGGGGATACATCCTTCGCTATCCGCCGCTGAACGCGACGCAGACGACCAACGTCCAGAACGATCTCCAGAACCGCCTCGGGCCCCTGACAGTGCAGCAGATACTCTCGGTCGGAGGCACGATCGCCGGTGAGACCATCCAGCTCTCGCTGCTCGCCGTGGTCATCGCATCGGTCGCCATCCTGCTGCTACTTGCGATCAGGTTTCGCAACGTCCCCGGCGGATGGCGGGCCGGCTTTCAGTTCGGCGGTTCAGCCCTCGCAGCCCTGCTCCACGACGTCTTCATCCTGACCGGGCTCTTCTCCATCTTCGGCACGGTGCTGCACTGGCAGGTGGGTGAGATCAACGCGTTCTTCGTCACCGCGGTGCTCACGGTCGTCGGCTTTTCGGTCCACGACACGATCGTGGTCTTCGACCGGATCCGCGAGAACCTGCGCGTCAGCCAGCGCCTGTCCTTCGAGCAGGTGGTCAACCTGAGCATCATGCAGACCGCCGCCCGGTCGATCATCACCAGCTTCACGGTCGTGCTGGTGCTGGCCGCGATCTTCATCTCGGGCGGCCCCACCCTGCAGGGTCTCGCGCTCGCCCTGCTGATCGGCATCATCTCGGGCACCTACAGCTCGATCTTCAACGCCGCGCCGCTGCTCGTCGTCTGGCGGAGGCTTCAGCCCCTGCGGTAGCGTTAGCTCCCGAAGAGACACCGGACATGCCGACCTGGCCCATAGCGTCGATCAAAGAGCTGCTTGAACCCACGATCAATCACATGGGTTACGAGCTCTACTCTCTCGACCAGTCCGGCCAGCGAGGGCGCACTCTGCGCATCTCGATCGACCACAATGAGCCGATCACGATCGAAGACTGCGAGCGGGTGAGCAGGGTTGCCGGGCCGTTGCTCGACCACGCAAATCTGATCGACGGGCCGTACGAGCTCGAGGTCTCGTCGCCCGGCGCGGAGCGGCCGCTGCGCTCGCACCAGGAATACGAGCGCTTCAACGGCAAGCGCGTGAACATCCGCTACCGCAGCGGCGTGGCGGATGCTGTCGTCGAAGGCCAGCTGGTGGCGGTCGACGGTGCCGGTATCGCGGTCCAGGCGCCGGGCGTGCGCGGTCGCGCCCCGGTCATCATTCATATCGGATGGGATGACGTTGTCGCGGGCAGGCTCGCGGTCGCAATCTGAACCGTCCACCCAGACGCTTGCCGAAGCGCTGACCGCGCTTTGCGCCGAGGTCGGCATCCCGTTCGAAGAGATGCTGCACACGGTCGAGGGTGCGCTGGCGGTCGCCTACACCCGCGCCTTCAACCCACCAGGTGAGGTGAGCGTCAAGCTCGACACGAAGACGGGCGCGCTCAACGTCCGAACCAGGGTCGTCAAACCGGATCACACGGTCGTCGAGCAGGAGCTGCCGTCCGAGGACTTCAAGCGCCTTGCCGCGCAGACCGCGAAGCACGCGGTGCTGCGCCACATCCACGACCTCGAGCGGGACAAGGTGCTCCGCGACGTGGCCGAGCACAGAGGCGAGCTCGCGACGGGAATCGTGGATCGAATCGAGGCCGGCATCGTCTACGTCGACCTGGGCAAGGCCGAGGGCGTGATGCCGCCGGAGGAGCAGATACCCGGTGAGCAGCTGCATCCGGGGCGCCCCGTGCTGGTGGTCATCCTCGACCCGCAGCACAACCGCAGGCAGGCACAGGTACGCGTTTCGCGCGCCTCCCGCGCCTTCGTCCATCGGTTACTCGAGGCCGAGGTGCCGGAGATCAAGGCGGGGACGGTTCAGGTCCGCGCGATCGCGCGCGAGCCGGGCCTGAGGACGAAGATCGCGGTCTCCTCGAGCGAGCCAGGACTCGACCCGGTCGGCGCGTGCGTGGGACCGAAGGGCGTGCGCCACCGCGCCATCCTCAGCGAGCTCGCGAGCGAGCACGTCGACATCGTGCCGTGGTCGGAGGATCCCGAGGCGTTCGTGGCCGCCGCGCTAGGCCCCGCCAAAGCGGAGCGGGTGACCATCGACCGGGTCACGCGCACCGCGACGGTTCTTGTGCCCAAGGCGCAGCTGTCGCTCGCGATCGGCCGGGACGGCCAGAACGCCCGCCTCGCCGCAAAGCTGACCGGCTTCCGGATCGACATCAAGGCGAGCGAGGCCGATGGTGCTGAACCAACCTCCCCATGAAATGGGGAGGTGGCTCTTCCCCGCTCGCGGGGAAGTTCGGCCGGAGGCCGGGATGGGGACCGCATCGCCCGGTTAGGACCTGCGTGGCCTGCCGCCAGGAGGCGGGCAAAGCTGAGCTGATTCGGTTCGTGCGCCGGCCCGACGGCAGCGTCGCCGTCGATCCGACAGGTCGCGCCGCCGGCCGAGGAGCCTACTTGCACGCCGCCCCGGACTGCGGCGCAGCGGCGAAAAGGAGGCGCTCCCTCGACCGCGCGCTTGGCGTCGGAGTGCCCGCCGAGGTGTGGCCCCAACTCGGGTCCTGAAGCTTCCTTCCCACGGGTGGGGAGGAGCCGCACAACCCTGGAGGGGAGGGGCGCCCGAGTTTGGCGAATCGCTCCGGGCGGCATAATCAATAGTCCGGCATGAAGGCACACGAACTCGCGCGCGAACTTGGGATCAGTCAAAAAGAGCTGGTCAACTTCCTGCAGCAGCGGAGGCTGACCCGCAACACCGCCGCGCCCCTGGCGCCCGGCGCGATCGAGGCTGCCCGCTCCGCCTTCAAGCCGACCGCGGTCATGACCAAGATCGAAACCAACGGCGATCGGCGGGTCACGCTGCCGCCCACCCTGTCGGTCAAGGACCTGGCCGAGAAGATCGGCGTCAGCCCGGTCGAGGTGATCAAGAAGCTCATGGCGTCGAAGATCCTGGTCACGATCAACCAGGTCATCGACTTCGCGACCGCCGAGATCGTCGCCGACGAGTTCGGCTTCACGGTCGAACCGGTGGCCAGCGAAGACGTCATCCAGGTCGAGTCGGCCGAGGGCCAGGGCGACGTCGTCACCACCTCGCGCGAGGAACTCTTCTCTCTCGCCAACGAGGACCCCGCCAAGCTCAAGCCGCGCCCGCCCATCGTGACGGTGCTCGGCCACGTCGACCACGGCAAGACCTCGATCCTGGACGCGATCCGCAAGACGCATGTCGCCGCGGGCGAGGCGGGCGGCATCACCCAGCGGATCGGCGCCTACAAGATCGAAACGGCGGACGGGCACCCAGTGGTCTTCATCGACACCCCTGGACATGAAGCGTTCACCGCCATGCGGGCCCGCGGCGCGCAGGTCACCGACCTGGTGGTCCTGGTCGTCGCCGCCGACGACGGCGTGATGCCGCAGACCGTCGAGGCGATCCACCACGCGCGCGCCGCGAAGGTGCCGATCATCGTCGCGATCAACAAGGTCGACAAGGACAACGCCAACGTCGAGCGCGTCCATCAGCAGCTGGCGGAGCAGGGCATCGTCACTCGCCATTACGGCGGCGAGCACGAGTGCGTCCACCTCAGCGCCAAGACGGGCAAGGGCATCGACGACTTGCTCACCACGATCGTTTTGTCGTCCGACATCCTCGAGCTGAAAGCGAACCCCGACCGCAACGCGATCGGCACCATCGTCGACGCCCACCTCGAGCGCGGGCGCGGTCCTGTCGCCACGGTGCTGGTGCAGGCAGGCACACTGAAGGTCGGCGATGACTTCGTGTGCGGTCACATCTACGGCCGCGTGCGCGCCCTGGCCGATGACCGCGGCCGCAGCGTCAACGAGGCGCCGCCGGCAACTCCGGTCGTCGTGTCCGGCATGAGCGAGGTTCCGCAGGCGGGCGACATCTTCCAGGTCGTCGGCTCGGAGAAGGCAGCCCGCCAGATCGCGCTGAGCAAGCTGACCGAGAAGCGCGCCCAGGAAGCGGCGCGCGACGTCACGCCCCGCA
This sequence comes from Candidatus Limnocylindrales bacterium, assembly GCA_035473355.1. Classification (GTDB taxonomy): domain Bacteria; phylum Chloroflexota; class Dormibacteria; order Dormibacterales; family Dormibacteraceae; genus 40CM-4-65-16. The sequence continues at coordinate 1,115 of DATIOJ010000001.1, read as the reverse complement.
TCACCCTCGAGGACCTGGCCCGCCGCGCCAAGGAAGGCGAGGTCAAAGAGCTCAGCCTCGTGGTCAAGGCTGACGCGCAGGGCACCCTCGAGGCCGTCCTGGCCGCGCTTCAGAAGATCGAGGACCCCGTCGTGGCGATCAAGATCGTCGGGCAGGGCGTGGGCGCGGTGAGCGACTCCGACCTGCTGCTGGCCAGCGTCTCGAGCGCCATCATCGTGTGCTTCAACCTGAAGCCGACGCCGGCAAGCACCGCGGCTGCGGAGCGCGCCAAGGTCGAGGTCCGTTACTACGACGTCATCTACAAGCTGACGGAGGACGTCGAGCGCGCGGCCAAAGGCCTGCGCGAGCCGACCTACCGCCAGATCAGGGAAGGCAAGGTCGAGGTCATCACGCCGATCAAGATCCCGCGCACCGGCATCATCGCCGGGAGTCGCGTCGTGGAGGGCAAGGTCAGCCGTGGAGGCTGGGTCAAGCTGTTCCGGGGCCGCGAGATGCTGCACGAAGGGCGGATCAACTCTCTCAAACACTTCAAGGAAGATGCGCGTGAGATCGTCGCCGGGCAGGAGTGCGGCATCGGGCTCGAAGGCTGGGAAGACTTCCAGGCCGGGGACACGATGGAGACTTATCGACTCGAGCGGGAAGAAATCTAGGCGAGTTTGGGCTCGCTAAAGGCGGTGGTCAGCATGACCAGCTACCGCGCGGATCAGGTGGGAGAGCAGGTTCGGGAAGAGATCATGTCGATCATCCGGCGCGATCTCAAGGATCCGCGGATCGGATTCGTCAGCATCACCGCCGTCCGCATGTCACCGGATTTGCGCCAGGCCCGCGTTCGCGTCAGCGTGCTCGGCAACCCAGATGAGCAGAAGGATTCGATTCGCGGCCTGGTCTCGGCCAAGGGGTTGATCCGCCACGAGCTCGGCCGCCGGCTGCAGAACCTCAAGTTCTCGCCCGAGCTCCGCTTCGAGCTGGATCCGTCGATCGAGTACAGCGTGCACATCTCCGAGCTCCTGAAAGAAGTGCTGCCGCATGGCGGGGCCGATGCAGAGGAGCCGACGCCATAGCTACGGCCAAACGCGACCGACCGCATGCGTATCACGAGATCAAGGAGCTGATCG